>CACAAP010000004.1:0-61993 GCA_902530535.1 uncultured Candidatus Poseidoniales archaeon | reverse complement strand
GATCATGGCTGGCATGGATCGTGAATTCAAAGAGCTACTAATTTCGGTTACAGTAGTAATCATCGGTTTCTGGGCGATTGTTCAACTTACTTCAGGTCTAGTTTGGGATTGGAATGGATGGAAGGTAGTAGAGCCCCAGTCCTATCCTCCCTGTGAGGTTAACAATTTCATTCAATTCACATGCTCAACAGCGTGGATTGGGATGATTGAAACAATAAAAATCGCGATACTTGCAACATTCTTTGGAATGTTACTCTCTCTCCCTTTGGGCCTGCTTAGCTCTCGAAATCTTTTCCCCAATTACATTACTTATCCTTCTAGGGCCGTTGTTTCGGCCTGTCGAAGCCTGCCCAGTTTAATTTGGGCCATTGTCTTCGTTATCATCGTCGGATTAGGCCCTACAGCGGGAGTTTTGGCGATGTCAATCTATACAGTGGGGTATCTGGGTAAGATGCAGTATGAATCAATTGAGGGTATGAACAGCGCTCCTCTGGAGGCTGCCAACGCGATGGGCCTTACCAAAGCAGAGATTTCGTTATGGGTCGTGATTCCCGAAACAGCCAACCATCTGATCGCTCAGATGATTTTTATGTTCGAATACAATGTTAGATCGGGTACTGTGATTGGTATAGTGGGAGCAGGAGGAATTGGATATTACATCAATCTCTATCTTAAATTCCTAGAATATGAGAGAGTTGCAGCTTACCTGGTGATTATTTTCTTGGTGGTCCTAATTATCGATATGGTTTCCATTTACCTGCGCTCCTTCTTCGTTGATGACTCTGAGAAGACAAAGCCTTCTTGGTCGGGCGTGATCTTGCCTCCCAAGGAAACTACAGATCCTCCAAGGTCTAGTAATCCGCGACAATTCTAATCGATCCGCCATCGTAAAAAATCTGGATGTAGTCCTTGGCTTTGACAGTAAGGGACGCTAATGCCTCGTAGACTTCCTTCTCCTTAACGTTGAACGCTTCCGCTGCTCTCTTAGTCGACCAAGCAACTTCGACGAAGTCTGATGCGGAAATCCATTTCAGAAGCCTCGCCTCAAAATCAGTCAAGTCGATAAGCGCCATTGGTTCCTCCAAGGGGTTAGATAATTCAAAACTGTCCCAAAATATATGCATCTATTGTAAAAATGCCAGGAAATCGCCGCTGCTTAGTGTCTCATATTATTTTCTCAAGTAAATTCAATTTGTCAGTATATTGGACTCAGGGAAACCTTCCTCCAATTATAGAGGTTTAGGGTTGCCTAAAAATTATAAGACATACCTATTGCGGTCATGTAAGAGTTGACCAAAATGAATGGTAGACTAACCAGTTTAATGATGACTACACTGATGATTGCCTCAGCCCTAGCGGGTTGCGCGGGAAACGACGTTGATGTTGACCTAGATGACGAGGATGGAGGCTACGACTACGCCTCAAACGTTGATAACCATCGAATGTTGATGGGAGACGTTTGCGACATCAAAGACCTATCTGGAGCACATGATTGGGATGAGGTCTCGGATATTTACGAGAACGGAAAATACGCTGAGAAGTCCGATGGATCATTCAGGACGCTGCAGGGCTTTGCCGATGCTTCCGGAAAGAATCATGCCTACGACGACTATTACGGAGCGGACGGTTCATGGAACGATTTCGTTAGCGCTGCAATAAGCGGAACCGGTGTATTTGCCGGTGAATCCGACACTGTTAGAGATCAAGCAGTGGAGAAGGGTATCCAGAACGGCGTCATGACCGCGTACGCCATCCACGAGCTCAACGCAGCAATCATCAAGGCAGAGGCAGGCAATTGGGGCCCAGATGATGCTCAGCACGCTTGGGACGAGGGATGGGCATTCTACCATGGCCCAGATGATTCAGGCCACGACTACGACGGATGTGGCCCATTCGCAACAGCTGCGAAGAGGGGCGGCAACTTCGGAACTGGAGATGCAACCAACGATGCTACCCTGGCAGCGATGAACGCTGGTCTAGCAGCACTGGTGGCTGAGGATATGCAGGGAGTGGTGGATGCTCGCGATGAGGTTCTGAAGAACGTCGTAATCGTCTACTCGCAGGCATCTGTGAGGTACGCCTCGAAGATGACCGTAGATCTGGATGAGGCAAACGGCGACTATGATAAGCACCAGGCTGAGGGACACGCATTCTTCAGGGTAATCGAGGCATATGTAGCTGACCACACAGACTCTTGCTACAACAACAAGACCCATGGTATGGCATACATCGGTGCTAGCGAGGCCAGCACTTGTGATGCGTTTATGTGGACACAATACCAAGGCTCTGATGTTTGCTACAACACCGCAGTACACATAGTGTACGCTCCAGAAGGCGTAAATGAGACAATCTGCGAAGGATTCGCCTCAGTATTCCCTGGAAGTGGCATGCCCGGATACTACGCTGACTACGGCTCATCCAAGATCGTCGAAATCTTCGACCTGAAGAATGACGGCGACACAGATGCAGACTACGAGGCGCATGTTCGAATGTACCTGCAACCTGTTTGGGATGCATTCGGAATAACCGCAGATGACATAGGAACTCTACAGTAAGAGTAACGTTGGCGGGGGGCGCATCACCCCCAGCATCATTTTCGGTACCGTACCGGTCCCCCCGTCAACAACACTCTGCTCCAAACAAACAATGATTTAACATCATCAATAAGGAGCATGAACAAATGAGCGACAATAGCCTACTACTGATTTTTGGTACGGAAACCGGCAATGCTGAGGAATTGGCTGAAGATGCCGCTAACATGGCGAAAGGCTTCGATTTAGAAGCAACCGTAATGGACATGGAAGACATAGAACCAGATGACATTTCAACATCCAAAAGACTGATTGTAGTTTGCAGTACTTGGGGGGAAGGGGAACAGCCAGTTAACGCCCAGGATCTCTACGATAATGTCACAGAGACAGAAGATGGAAGCATGGACGGCGTCAATTTCGCTGTCCTCGCCCTTGGAGATACTGCCTTCGAATTCTTCTGCGAATCTGGCAAAGAGTGGGACACAATTCTGGAGGAGAAGGGAGGAAAAAGAGTCAATGAGAGAATAGATTGTGACACAGATTATGATGACTACGCCGAGGAGTGGTTGGAGGCCACCCTGGGACTGATGAAAGAAATATCGTAATCCTTGCCAGTCATGGACACGTCTTCCCAACAAAATCGTGTCAAAAAGTCAGTTGATTTAATACTAAATTTTGTTTGGGGGTTACAAGGAAATGAGAGAACTTACAGTTGTACTACTGATTTTACTGCCTTTGTTATCAGGGGCGTCATTGGCACAGGATTCTGAACAGGATCTGTTTGGTATATCCGGGAATGTATACAATTCTGAGGGCGACTTAGCTGGAGCTACCTCGATAAAGGTCGGGTCAATGAATTCAATTTGGTCAACAGATGGATTATACTCATTCGATGGTATTCCTCCAGGGGAACATACTGTAAGAGCTTACTTCATGAACGACGGTCATACGGTGGTGTACCGGAAAATTTCAATTCAATCCGACTTAGAGATTGATTGGCACATTGATAAAAACTGGATTACATTCGAGCAAGAAGAAAACGAGGATCACGACTCGGTCTCAGTAGAATTGATACAAACTTCTGAAACTCTCCAAGAATATTCCAACATCGGTGAGTTCGGTCCTTACGATATAGGCGGATATTTCACTCTGCTGGCAACATATGACGACCATAATGGCTCCACCCAATATATTCACTTCAGGATGGAAGCAGGCTCATCTTCAAATCCTAGCCCAAACCATTTCCAACTCAGTCATGGGCACAACAGTATCTATGGCTTCTTATCTGATTTAGATGGAAATCCAGTGCCCGGAGTTACAGTGAGTGCGGGAGATAGATCTTCTCTGACTAACTCAGATGGATTTTACCTGCTCCAAAATCTCAAGGTCGGCACAACTCAAAATGTCACAGCAACGTTTTGGGGTAACGAACTTATGCAGTCTATCCCGGTGGAGATAACTGGTAATCATGGCTGGACCAATCTAACCGCAACTGCTGAGAAGAACATGCCGGAATTCGCTAATTTCTCGACACAAATTATCACCTCATCATTAGAGAAAGTCGACATTCACTGGTCAGGAGGCAATTATACTGATTATTATTCACTATATTTGGACGGCGATTTGGTATACAGGGGTGAGCAAGAATCCTATGTTTTTGATCCTCAAGAACCTGGAAACTACTATTTCTCTGTGGAGGCATCGAATTCTAACGGATCAAAGAGTAACTCCCAAGAACTTAGAGTGGTGATTCTTCCAATACAATCCGATTCGGATCTATGGTCAACAGGAATGAGCTGGAATTACACAATTTTACACACACCATATTACCAGCAGAACAAAACCTACACCACCATAGGATCCGAATCAATTCATGATGCACATGGTAATCTGGTTGAGACCTATTTACTGAGAATCTCTGACAAGGACTACGAAGAAGGCGAGAAGGCTTTCCGCTGGGTGGATAAAAACAACCTAATGACAACACACACTTACTGGGTTGACTCTCCGTCTGTCTCCTCGTATTATCAAGAGGGATTCCTGGGATGGGAATTTACCGATTCTTCTGGGAATAGCGTTAATCCCCTTGAATACCGTGGGGAAGAGGAAATAAATCTACATTTCAATAGAACCAATATTATCGGTGTTCCTGGTCATCCTAACGGCTACGACAATACGACCAACAAAGTGCAAATAACGCAGAATTACGAAATCGAAACCATAGCGGGGATTTTCAAAACAACATACCTGAGAATCACCGATGATAACGATGGGGTCGTATCATGGGAGATGTGGTATAACGAGACAGTGAGGAACTGGGTCAAGGTTATTGATAGAATTCCCGGCTCCCACTCCGATGTCGTATCTTGGGAGCTGACTTCATTCGAAGTCCCAGTAACGCCACAATTCATCACAGAGGATGGCTCAAAATTCACCGATGACGATTTCGCAATCGAGTGGGCCAACTTTCAGGGCGCCGATTCATATGAGCTAACGGAAAACGGGAAACTGATTTACGCCGGCCAAGATACAAACTTCAGTATTAACGATAAAGCAGATGGAGAGTATACATATGGGCTCAGGGCAATCATGAATACTGGAACAACGATAGATGGGGAAATGATAGGCGTCAGAGTCTCTTTCGTGCTCGAGCCACCGATCTTCTTGACGGGTTCTCACTCTGTCGAAGGCACCTCGTCAGAAGTTTCCTGGTCCACGGTTGAGGGAGAGGCCCAATATACGGTTCTCGTCTTGTACGGTGATGGAACTTCCTCAATTGCGTACGAGGGTACCGAGAACAGCATCACTGTAGAATTCTTGGAACCGGGAATTAACCGTATACGCGTTATGGCAACACTCAGTGATGGAGTCGCCTCTGAGTACTCGGACTCAATTTTCATCACGACGCCCGAGGAAACAGAGGGGCCCGACAACCTACCATTCCAGTCCTCGATTGCGACGCTGATGATTTTCTTCTCAGCCCCTATGTTCGCCAGAAGGAGGGCATGTTAGTGATTGGAAGGAAAAACTTAGCTCTATTCCAAGTCGCAGTTATTCTCGTCACTGTGACGGCCGCATGGCAGGTCTCTGAAAGGATCGAAGAGTCATCGAAGAGTGGCAACCTTGTCGTGGTAGATTCGAATGACAGGACGCATAAATTTTCTAGTGCCCCAGAGAGGGTGGTTCTAACCAATACCTACGCCGCAAGCGTAATGAGGATGCTCGACATTGACAACTCAGTTATCGTTGGGGTTTCAGGAGACTTCAGTGACGAGCAGTTGTGGCCCGAACTCTCCAAGAAGGACAAGGTCCAACAGTCTGCCCATTCGGAAATAGACTTTGAATCACTTTTGGACACAAGGCCGGAGATTTACATCGTCTTTGCGACAAACGGTATGGTGGATACAAACGCAATCCGAGAGAAATTAGAACCAGTCGGGGTAAGTGTTCTGGCACTTGACTTTTACAAGTATGACACACTAAGGAGGGAGATAGGAGTTCTAGCAGAGATATTCGGTAAGCAAAGCGAGGCAGCAGATTTATTCAATGAGTTTGATGCTATCGAGGGAATCGTCTCCGATCGTGTGTCATTGTTGGAAAGCTCAGATAGGCCCTCTGTAGTGATCGAGCACCATGCATCGCTGGTACGCGATCCAGTTGTGTTAACTGGGACATCGCAATGGACCGATTTAGTCTCTATGGCAGGCGGGGAAAATGTGTTCGCCGATTTGCCAGGACACACCACTCACGTCGACATGGAGGCTATTTTGAACGCCAATCCCGACGTTTTAATGTTCGACGGCATAGTATTCGACATTGGATTTAACTCATATGATAACGAAAGCAGATGTCAAACGCACTTCGACTACATCATCGAAAGAACCGGCTTCGACAATGTTGAAGCGGTCCTTGACAATAGGATGGCCATAATGTCTGGAGAGTTCGCAGGCCCAATGATGATTCACGGGCTACCAACGCTTGCGAAAATAATGCACCCTGAACTGTTTTCAGATGTAAACGCGGAGTCATATCTGGATGATTACTTCTCCAAATATCACGGGGTTGAGCGAATCGGAAAATTCGTTTGCTCCCCATAGAGGGAAGCAAATGGATGAGATCACCAAAGAACATCAGGAAAAGACAACCCGTCAATTAGTGATGGTCGGATCTCTTTGTTTGGTGACGCTCTTTTTCGCCGTCTTCTCCATGGGAACTGGATCTTCAGAAACACTAGATATGAAAACATCAATGAAGATTATGTTCGGTATTCAAACGCCTTCTGAGCTCCAGTCTGACATAATATGGAGGCTGAGGTTGCCCAGGGTGCTAATGGCCATAATTGCCGGTACAGCACTGGCAACTGCAGGAGCACTAATGCAGGGGTGCCTCGGCAATCCTTTGGTCTCTCCACTAACTCTAGGCGTCGCATCAGGAGCCGCGCTAGGCGCAGCATTCGCGATAATCCTGGGCTTCTCTGTTTTCCCGAAAGCCGCCATAGTCGCAAACGCCTTCGCTTTCTCTCTTCTAGTCGTCGCGATCATCATCCAGCTGGGTAGCATGCGTTCCGTCTCGGCCGAGTCCTACATACTGGTTGGAATAGCTATAACCTTCATTTCTGGAGCAATAGTTTCCACACTAACATACTTCGCAACTGATGCACAGCTCTCACAACTGACACACTGGTCATTCGGAAGCCTTTCCAGACCAACTCTCGAGGATACCATCTGGATTGGTGCCATAGTCCTATGTCTAATCCCGATGGGACTCATCTTCGCGTGGGACCTGAACGCTATGTCGCTAGGTGGGGACGATTTCGCAATTTCAACCGGTGTCGACCCCCAGAGCACCAGACGAAACATTCTGATTCTCTCTGCACTACTCACATCCGTCGTAATCTCATTTACCGGTCTTATCGGATTCGTAGGCCTGGCTGCTCCCCATATGAGCAGGCTAATCATAGGAAACGACTACAGGAAGCTGATACCATGCTCTGCTGTATCAGGTTCACTTTTGATGCTGTTTGCTGATACAGTTGGGAGGACTCTTTTTGCCCCTGTCGTAATCCCTGTCGGTATCATGCTCTCAATTATCGGCGGACCAGTTTTCATGTATCTTCTGATGAGACATAGGGGAGGGGTAATGTGAATAACTCAAATTCGGAAAAGGCTCTCTCCGAGAGGCCTGACCACGAGCTTGTAAGGGTGAAAGAGCTGAAGTTTTGTTGGGGTGATAAAACGGTCTTGGACGGCATTAGTTTCACAATCTTCAGTGGTCAAATTGTTGCAATCCTAGGAAAGAACGGTGCTGGAAAGACGACATTGATAAAATGCCTGAACCGAGTCCAGAGCCCCCAAAATGGAAAGATTGAGATCTGTTCAAAGGACATATCTAGACAGAGCCTTATCGAATTATCGAAATCAGTGTCTTACGTGCCCCAGTCCGTTAGGACAAACTTCTCTATGGACGTTTTCGACGTCCTCCTGCTGGGCAGGAGGCCTCACATATCTTGGAGGACCTCATCCGAAGACCTACAAGCCGTCAGCGAAACGCTGAGGAAATTCGGACTTGAAGACCTCGCGTTCAGAAGGTTCGACAGGCTTTCTGGAGGCGAAAGGCAGAGGGTCGTTATAGCAAAGGCAGTGGTTCAAAATCCTCGAGTCTATCTCCTAGACGAGCCCACAAGTGACTTAGACCTACAGCATCAATTGCTGATTATGGAATCAGTTACCGACATCATAAGAAACAGTGGTAGTCCGAAATCAGCTATTTTCGCGATACATGACATCAACACAGCGGCGAGATTCTCAGACAGGGTGATCCTCCTACATGAGGGTAGAATATTTGCGGATGGAACTCCTTCGGAGGTTATCACACAAAGTAACATTGCCACTGTATTCGGAGTCGAATCTGAGATCGCACTATCCTCATCAAACTCTCCCATGAATATAGTAATCGGAGAACGAATAAAACAAGGAGACTGAGAAAATGAACGAGAAAGAAAAATCGATAATGAACCGAAATGAAGCTATGTGCAAACCATCTTCAACCAGGGGTAATAGAATAATTAACCAAAGCCTCGGATAACCGTCTCAGGGATGGATCGAGGAGTGATATAATGACAGAACAAAAAGAAAACCAGGATGACATACCCCGGCACCTTCCACCAAAGGGATCGGATACCAGCAGACAAGAACTACTCTATGACTCGAATATACCAACTCCCAGTCACTCCGAACACGCTAGGACAATGGTGAGCAGAATAGGAACTGGGACACTTTGTACACTTTCGACCGATCCCGCTGGTTATCCATACGGGTCCTTTGTGACATTCGCCCTTCACGAGGACGAGCCGATTTTCTTGATCAGCGCACTGGCTGAGCACACTAAGAATCTGCAGGGCTCACCGGAGTCATCATTGCTGATAGCAGAAGCAGGGGAGGGAAATCCTCTGGCACTTGGAAGGACGACGCTGATTGGAAAATGCGAGAAGATGGCGGAAACCGAAAGAGATTCGGCGAGGAACGTGTTCATAGAGGCTCATCCAGATGCCACTTTTTACGCAGATTTCAAGGACTTCTATTTCTACAAGCTACGGGTTCAATCCGCCCGATATATAGGCGGTTTCGGAAGGATGTCATGGATAGAGGGACAGGATTGGAAGAGTGCTGAGCCAGACCCTCTTTCGGAATCCGCTACAGGGATAATCGAGCACATGAACGAAGATCACAGAGATGCCATGGTTGTCTGCTGTACCAGTTTTAGTAAAGCGACAGACACTTCTGACGCAGTAATGACTGGAATCGACAGGTACGGATTTGAGATGTCTGCGATTACTGAAGATGGCCCCCGACCAATAAGACTGGCCTTCGTCAAACAAGCGACTACGTCAGAAGAAGCCAGAAAAGAGATTGTAAAACTCGTCAAAGAGGCCCGAAAGAAAGCGAATTAGAGACCAAGCACGAAAGACTAGGCAAAAGGTACGGTAAGGACCGTTGTGTCATTTCTCTGGATTAGAGGTAACCCCATTTCTGACAGGCTGGGAAGAACGTGCAAGACACAAGCGTTACCACATGCCGGAGCTAGGTAGTCCATTCCAGTATCGGTCATGACTAGCCTAACTCCGTGACCGGCTGGTACCAGTGCGTCTATTGCCTGGAACTCCATCATCATTGTAACCTCTTGTCCAGGAGTCACCGTTTGAGGCTCTGAACCACCCTCATGGTACCTAACATCCATGGTAGCGTGGCCGATCCGAGCCCCGGTCATCATATCTTCCATCAGAATGAATACCTGCCCTCCGTCAAATGTAGGAACCGCTGAAAGGTGCACTGTTGCCAGTCCAGAGATGTGCATGTCGAAGTCGAGATTTATGTCTGGACACTCAACTATGATTGACTGGTCGCCACCGATACCAGGGACTGCTCCACCAACAATAGGCGCTCCTCCGACAAACACCCCACTGCTGCTGCATGACCCCAAAGGAATTTTGTAGACTTCTGCGTCCCTAGGTGGCCAAACCTCTTCGACTCTCCATTGTCCATCATTTCTTTGTATCTGCGCAATTAAATCTGGCTCATCACCAATACCTTTGAGGTAGTACTCGAACCACTCGAAAAGGTCCTGTGCCCAGTCCCACCTTGTCATATTTACGAATGCCTCGGCCCCGAAGCCTTCTTCCAAGTTCTCGTGCTTCTGCCACTGGTCGGGATAATCGTGACCCCACTGACCAAGCATTCCTCTCACATCAAAACCGGCTTCGAGATAGTCAGTGTACCAGTTCGTTCCAGGAGGCCCACTAAACACTTGATGAGGATCGACGTTCCAGTCTTGCATCCCTTGGACCCAGTATATCGAACCATTCCAGTTTTGGAAGGCCTTGTCTATGTGGCTCCTTTCCTCGTAGTAGTTCTGCATGTAAGGGTCCATCTCACCTCCGACGTAGGTCACTGGACCCGCAAAAAGACCCTCCAAGATATCGGGACAGACATTGTCCAGATCATCCTCATTGTAATCGACTGTGCTTGAAAAATAGTTCATGTGCATAATTTGGCTCCTAGCTTCAGCGCTACCGTTTTTGTACAGTAACGGGTGAAGAGCAGTCGTCCCTGAGACAGGGACAATAGTCTTCAGGTACTCACTTCCCATTGCGGCCGCTTCCCATTGTGTCGCTCCTTCGTACGACTTTCCGTACAACCCAACATTGCCATTGCTCCATTCCTGAGACCCTAACCACTCGACAGCTTCGTGAATCCCAAGCCCTTCTCCCGCCCCCCGATAGTCGAAACACCCAGAGGACATCTCAGTTCCGAAGACGCTGACTTGTGCAAAGGCATATCCGTGAGGAACGAAGTTCTCGAATATGAACTCTCCACGACCAGAACTCACAACGTTTGTAGCCGAGGACTCGCTACCAGGTTGGCCGTAGGAAAAATATGGACTTATGACGGCAATTACGGGTACAGTATCCCCTTCCAATGTGTTGCTAGGAAGCCAATACGATAAGTGGACCTCAGAGGTCTCCGGACCTATCTCCCAAATTTCGCTAGTATCGACCTCAATATAGGCTTCACGAACCTCTAAATGGGCATATGGTCCTCTTTCCAAGACATAAGAGAACGTATGATTCATTTCCCAATTGAGATTGTGACGGTCCCATATTGAGGGGTAACTAGATTCAGAATTACCTTGGCTATTTTGGTCTTTATTTCCGGAAATACAGCCTGTCAAGGAGGACAAAAGCATGAGAAATGTCACTAGCAAGGATAGCAAGGGGGCACGCCCTGTACTTCTCATGTCAACGACATTCGGTTATTCCCAATCAACCTCACGGAAAGTCGATACAATATATGATAAATCAGGTGGTATTTTACGAAAAAAGGGGGACTGCCACTTTTGCACTATTACTTTCCTGGCATGGCTGTTGGACTTATTCTGATGCAAACTGCTATAGTTGCGCCGAGCCTGTTCAGAAACCTGAAGATTGACGATTTCGGTAGAGCAATTAGAGATCTGTGGCCTAAATTTTTTCTTGCATTGATTGTGATTGGCTTGCTTTCAACTGTATCATTGTCCCTTGAGGACGAGGCGAATCTTCTGCATTACTCCATCGGGCTAACAACCATCGTTCTGTCAGTTATCTGTTACCTAATAATCCCTGCAACAAATAGAGCAACTGATGAGGGTAACCAAAAAAAGTTCTCTATTCTTCACAGAATAAGCGTCACTTCTACCTTGGTAATACTGATTTTAAACATCTCCTTTTTGTTTATTTAGTGCCCATAACTACTGCGATACCGCTCACACGCTAGCGTATGAGCGGTATCGCAGTCAGACGGTATCTGTGATTCGCATTGAGTTCAGAGGGTTCTCCCTAGCAACCCATTGAGGGTAGGTTATGCTCAGAGGGGTGCTTGCCTAGTCCCTCTGAATGCTACTGGGGTCCGAGGGTTCTGATAGGGGCTCCAAATGACGAGTTGATCATCAAGTGTTCATATTCTTGAAGCGTTCTTCGAGCTCCTTGACTCTACTAGATTTGTAAATTCCATTCCATTTTCTAGATGAGTCTTCTGGAAAGCAGTATTGGTACACTCCGGGAGCAAACTTCCTCACTATACCCCGTTTTGAATGATAGTATTCGCCTAATTGGTTGTCCAAATAAGTTGAGATATAATATTCCAATAGTTCTTCCATCATATCCGCAATTTCCCTAGCACTACCGTCAGATAAATCCTTAGCGAGTATTTCCTGCATCACCCCCAGTCTCGCATTCATCGAGGAGATGCTCATCAGGGCCCAAGTTACGTCATCATACTTATGATGGCGCTTCATTCCACCTTCTGCATTCCTCCTGATTGAAATTGGGGGGACTGGGAGGGTTGTTATTTGCTTGACAGGTAGTTGCAATCGGACCATATCAATGGGCTTTACTGGACGTGCGAGGACTATGTGCCCGAAGGATTCCTCCAATCGTGGATCCAATAATGAGCCCTGCTTAGGAGTCCCATCTTCATTGAGCGGCTCAAACTGTCCTCTCCCTTTAATTTCAAGAACGCTGATAGTTAGTATCTCTTCCATCGTCTTTTCGTCTAGTCCGAAGTCAGATAGTTCCATATTCTGGTCTCCTTTCAAATGTGGATTTACTAGATCAATTTGAATCCTCTGATAACCCTATGAGTCGTATAGTGGTCAGAGGGTACCCTTTGAAGCGCCCACGACTCATAGGGGGGCCCTTTGAGAAGTCTTCACCATTTTTCTCTGTACAACCAACGCCTACGCCAAGCCTCTGACTCGTATAGGACTCAGATTTGGTGAAATAGTACAATTCAATTAAATATCATTTCATTTGAGAGTTATTTTATGGGATTTCGCCTACATGAAGAGCTCGGCTTCAAAGAACAAGGACGAGTGTGGCTAGAGGGTGGCAGATGGTCTGCCCAGGGAGTGGCAGATCCCCACGTCATCAACCCTTGGTATCCAATGGGAGAACTTCCAGAGGACTGGTATCCTTGCGATTATCGTGACGATTCCTATCCTTGCAAACCATATAAAAAAGACGAGATACAACTGGCATTGTGGGAGAAAGAAGAGGGCGAAAAAGGCGATTGGGTGCCAACCACCTTGGGAGAATGGGCACCAATTAGGGTAATGGAAATAACCAAGTCGGGTTACGATTATGCGGTTTGGGGATGGAACTATCCGTTGTTAGTTCTAGTAACAATGTGCTCAAAGTGCGGATGCGGCATTATGGGAGAGGTAAACGTGGGAATGGAGGGTAAAGACGACCTAGGTAGTCGTTCACCATCAGGAGAGGTCTGGAGACCTTTTCCGGGTGAGTATTCGATTAAATGGTATACTATGGTAAACTACTCAATTTGGAGGGGAACGGGTTTTCCGAAGGATTCCATGGGTCGAATCTGATTTAGAGAGATCCCTCTGACCAGTATAGGAATCACAGGGATCAAGTAACCACCCCTCTGATCATAACCTAATCTCAATGGGTTGCTAGGGCAAACCCTCTGACCACAATGAGCATCACAGATACCGACTGACTGCTATACCGCTCACACGCTACCCTCTGAGCATAATCTCCGATAACGAAATAAATGGGGAAGAATTCAGTCCGATGTTAGTTTTCAAATATTGTGAGAGATTCCGATACATACCAATTAATAACCAATCTAACTCGTCAAATTGTGACAAAAAGGGGAGTGCTACTAATGAATATCGGCACTCCAGATGAAGCAACCGTACCATCGGTTAGAAAATATCTGGCAGAGTTCTTGATGGATCCAGATGTTATTGATATCCCTGCTATACTTAGATACATACTTGTTAAGGGAATCATCCTAAACGTTAGGCCGAAGAAAATTGCGCCTAGATATGCCAGCATATGGAAGGAAGGCGACTCCCCTCTACGGATTTATACTAATAGAATGGCTGAAAAATTACAATCAGAATTGGTCAATATTGAGTGTCAAGTGGGGATGAGATATGGTAATCCTAGCATTGCAAAGGGCCTAAAAATCCTCAAGTCAAAGGGGGTTGATGAACTGGTGCTGGCCCCATTATTCCCACATCATGCCCAAGCTACAACTGAGTCTTCTATGAAAGAGGCCTTTCGACAACTTGACAAACTAAGATGGAGACCTGATATTTTTGAGTTAGGACATTTTGAAGATGATCCAGCCTTCATAGGCCCGCTTGTTGAATCAATTAGGCCCCATCTTCAAGACGACAGTCACCTACTATTTTCATTTCATGGGCTTCCAATATCCCAAGTAAAGAGGTCAGATAAATCAGGAATTCATTGCCAAAAAATAGACGGATGCTGTATGATTTCCAAAGATGCAAACTCGATGTGCTATGCTCATCATTGTAATATGACTGTAAAGGCAGTAGTAAAAGAGTTAGGACTTCTTGATGACTCTTGGTCCATATCTTACCAGAGCAGATTCGGTCCTGCTAAGTGGCTCGAACCATCCACCCTTTCCGTTGTTGAAGATCTAGCAAAAAGAGAATCCAATGTTGTTGTTGTCTCTCCTGCATTTCTTGTCGACGGCTTAGAGACTCTGGAGGAACTAAATATCGAGGCCCGTGAACACTACCTAAAACATGGAGGTCAACGCTTCAGTGTGGTTGAGTGTCTTAATGACAGGTCAAGTTGGATTAAGGGTCTATCAGATCTCGTCAAACAGAGCTTTCGAATCAAATTATACTAGGTAAACTGGTTATGAATATAGTTCCAACTAGAGCCAAAGCAAACGTCGAAATTTTAGGTATTAGCATTTCATCCGGTATTCCTACAAATATAGCAAAAATAACAAAAATCCACATTGTAATCAATATTATTGGTTTTACTTTTTTTGGAATTCCTTTTCCCTCCCTGTAATTTATGACATGCTTTCCAAACATCTTGTTGTTAATTATCCAATCATAGAATCGCTGACTAGATTTAGCAAAGCATGCTGCTGCTAGAATCATCAAAGGGGTTGTCGGCAATCCTGGGACTACGACTCCAATAAATCCAACCGACATCACAATTATACCTGTTGAAAACCAAATAATTCTGGCTATCTTATTCTCACTAAGGCTGACATCATGAACGTTGCTCATTATTTTCTGGTATATCCTGAAGATATAATTTGATGTTTAAGACAACGTCAAATACAAATATTTTCGAAGCACCACTTTCCAAGAAACACTGTCAGACAGTCGGTTACTGTTGCAGCATATCCTGTGATGCTACGAGCTTTGTTACGGATCATTCGACCTCATACGCACCAGCCATCTTCCTGACTGCATCCTCTACTGCGATATCGCCGTCTAGAAGCATCCCTAGTGTGAATAGAAATGGAGTTGAATAACCCAATCTTTTCGACCTGTTCAGGAACATCCTGGTAGCCCTAACCCCTTCGGCGACCATATGCATCTGCTGCAGAGATTCCTCGAGGCTCTTCCCAGAACCTAGCATCTCCCCCAGGGTTCTGTTCCTGCTCCTAGGACTCGTTGCCGTGACGTACAGATCGCCAATTCCTGCAGGTCCGAAGGCCGTGTTCGGGTCTGCCCCCATCTCACCCAGAAGCCGCAGTCCTTCGCTGTAGCCCGAAAGTACCATTGCAGCCTTCAGATTGTCTCCCCCGATCGTTTCTTTGAGGCCGTCAACGAGTCCGCATGCTAGGGCTACGCAGTTCTTGTAGGCGCCCCATAGTTCCGCTCCTACAGGATCGCCGGCAGGGGTCAGAATCAGAGAATCGGTAGAAAGTCTCTCCGCCACTCTCTCCGCCACTACCGTGTCATGGCAAGCTACTAGGGCGTTGGTTATCACTCCCCTGGCTACTTCTGGCGCGATGGTTGGCCCCGTCATGACAACGACCTGATTCGACATGCCAGCGTCAGACAGCCTCCTCTCTATTGCATCAGAAATCATTCCCGAGCCTCCTTCGGAGGATGGTGCAAGACCCTTGGCTAGGTCGACAAGGAGATGGGATGGTCTGAGGCTTGGGATGAGCAATTCTACTACTTCCAGAATCACGGAGCTGGGGAGTGCCAGTACCAGAATCTCACAAGACTCGGTAACATCGGTGATCTCCATGGTACAGTCCATCCCTGGAATCTTGTATCCAGGCAGGTACTTCTCGTTCTCCTGCGAGCTCATGACCGACTCGTATACTTCTTGCTCCACGGTCCAGCCTAGCACGTTGTGTCCGTCCTTGCACCATACTAGGGCTAGGGCGGTCCCCCAGTTTCCTAGTCCGAGAACCCCTATTCGTGCCATTTTTGCCAGTTTGGGGGGCGCATAGACCCTGTTATGACCCTATGGGGGGCAGAGGCGTTCATGCGCTGCCTTCTTGGTGGGTAATTATTCGCACGAGTCGGAGCAGGGGTACCCGAGCGGTCAAAGGGGCTGGGTTTAGGTCCCAGTGCGTAGTGCTTCGCAGGTTCGAATCCTGCCCCCTGCACCAAAAAAAGACTCATTCGCTGCATTGAAGTTACTTCTAGCAGGGCGAACGCTAAGCAGGGGTACCCGAGTGGTCAAAGGGGCAGCGTTCAGGTCGCTGTGCGTAGTGCTTCGCAGGTTCGAATCCTGCTCCCTGCACCATCACTGAATTCTTATCCTTCTTGAGCGGATGTTGGCCACCCCCCTCTTCTTCCAATCAGCAGTACGGTAGGCGATCACTCCAATGAAAGATACCGAAACCGCTAGAATTGCCCAAGTCTCACCACTGAAGGGCCTGAATGGGTCTCTGGACCACTTCTCATCACCTAGGACCCCATCCTCCAAATCTGGAATTCCATCACCGTCATCGTCATCGTCTTCGACATCGGAAATCCCGTCGCCATCAAAGTCCAGTGAGTCGCCCCCTCCTTCGAATGAGATATCCTCGTTTTCCTCTACTCCGTCGTCG
The DNA here is from genome assembly GCA_902530535.1 of uncultured Candidatus Poseidoniales archaeon. Taxonomy (GTDB): domain Archaea; phylum Thermoplasmatota; class Poseidoniia; order Poseidoniales; family Thalassarchaeaceae; genus UBA36. The sequence goes on along the minus strand of CACAAP010000004.1, from coordinate 45,057 downwards.
ATTATCTCCTCTCCGATTAGGGTCTGAATCGGACAACCGAGGTCATTTCCGGGCAAAGCAAGAATCTGCCAGAAGTCCTCGTCTTGCGAGCTGATGCCAAACTCGTATGGGCACTCATCGGCATTGTTCCCAACGCTGTCGCCATCGGTATCCAACCACTCAATTGGATCATCGGGGAAGGCGTCCACGTTGCTCCCTTGGTCAGCAAATCCGTCCCCATCTGAGTCGGACCATTTATCGGCTTCTAGAGGGAAGGCATCGGTTCCATTTTCTCCGCTCCCTTGGCTGTTGCATGGTACTGGATTGAGCCAACCATCTCCGTCGCAATCAGTGTCCTGGTTGTTTCCTATGCTATCTCCATCAGTATCATCGGTCTCATTTGCATCCAGGGGGAACTCGTCGCCTTTCGCCGAAGTAAGGCAATCAGGAGCACCATCGCCATTTAGGTCAGGCCCACTATTGCTCACCAATGCGCCATATTGATCTGTGATGTGGTAAGTGGTGTCGTCGCACCTGCCGTCGTTGTCGTCGTCAGGGTCTACGTTGTTCCCCCACCCGTCACCGTCCGCGTCAGCCCACTCGTTGGGATCGTTCGGGAAAACGTCGAAGGAGTCAGGCCTCCCATCGCCGTCATCGTCATCGTCCGAGTTATCTCCAACTCCGTCTCCATCGAAGTCCTCCCACTCGTTCTGGTCATTTGGGAACGGATCTTCGGTGTCGTTCACTCCGTCGTTGTCGTCATCGGTGTCGATACTGTCCGGGATCCTATCTCCATCCGAGTCGAAGGAGACTTCCGGATCAAGCGGGTCGTAGTCATCCTGGTCCGGGACTCCATCGTTGTCGTCGTCTTCATCTATCTGATCGGGAACCCCATCACCATCGAAGTCTGCGAAGCAGTCATCGAAGAATGTGGATGCCTCACTAATCGTAGATTGCCCTGCCGGGCACTGAGTCTGCGATGTAGCCTGACTCTCTGAAACGTAGAATCCCCTGGCAGCTGGAACGCAAGCACGTTGCCCCTTCAGACTTGAGTAGTATCCCGCTGAGCATCCAATCTGCTCCGTCTGGCCCGAATCGGGCACCATGAAACCCCTTGATGCTAGAATGCAAGTAGTCTTCTCAGGTAGTGGCTGGTATGTCCCCCTCTCGCAAGGGACCTGCTCTTTGGAACCGTGCCCTAGATCGATATGCTGGGGGGTGCTGGAATCAGTGGTCCCACCATCCCCAACCTGTCCGAATTCATTCGCTCCCCAGCATTTCAGGCTGGCATCATCCAAAATCAGACAGGTGTGCCTATGGCCAACTGAGATTGACGTTGCATTGGTGCTCAGGATGATAATCTCCGGGGTTGAATGTGCAGTCTGGGTCCCGTCACCGAGTTGCCCGTAGCTGTTATCCCCCCAGCATGCGACTTCACCTGAATCGAAAAGTCCGCAGCTGTGGAAGAGGCCAACCTCTATTTCTATCAGAAGTTGGTTCGAACTCAACGCTGAAGGAAGCGGGCTATTGGAGTCCGAAGTTCCTCCATTGCCCAGTTGTCCTTGGGCGTTATAACCCCAACAGAACATCGAACCATCATTCATCCCTAGGCAGGAATGGAAAGCACCCGAGTCAATCGATACTGCACTGCTGTTGCTCGGGATTGACACTTCGACCGGCGAGTTCCTATCGACATTGCTGGAGTCTCCGAGTTGTCCGTTCCAATTCTCCCCCCAGCACATCACATTTCGGTCTACGGTTATCGCACATGTGTGGTAGGAACCCGCTGAGACCTTCAGTGCCCCCGTCCCCCCAATTGAGGAATGTACAGGGCTATGTCGGTCGGTTGTTGTCCCATCACCTATCTGGCCGTTAGCATTCAGCCCCCAGCACTTCACAGTGTTGTCAGTGAGTACTGCACATGTATGCGACTCTCCGGAGGATACTCCGATTGCAGATACTCCAGAGCCGAGATTAACAGTAATCGGGGTGGTTCTTTCGATGGTCGTGCCGTCACCTAGCTGACCGAATGAGTTGGAACCCCAGCAACGAATTGATCCGTCGTCAAGCAGGGTGCAGGTATGGTATGACCCTGCAGAAATCTCAACTGCTTCTCTTCCTAGCGGCATTGAGGCCTTTTGCGGTTCCAGGCTCGACACTCTGGTCCCGTCCCCCAGCTGTCCGTTGTCATTCAGCCCCCAGCAGCTAACTGAACTATCATCAAGAATAGCGCAAGTGTGAGCCGCTCCAGAGGATACCTCAGTTAGTACTGGTACGCTATGACCTGCTTCCGCCCATTCACAAGCCAAATCTGAAGTCATTCCATATTGGTTGTTGTATTTCCCCGCCGGACAGGGAGTGCCAGAAGAAGCACCAAGCTCTGCTACGTAGTATCCTGGCAGGGCATCGTCGCAGGAAGTCTGGCCTGACAACTCTTGGAATTTCCCTACAGGGCACTGGGTTTGTGATGATGCGCCGTTATAGTCTACGTAGTGTCCAGGACTTGCCGGAGTCATTATTGTGTTTCCAGTTCCACTTACGTAATACCCCTGAGTCGCCTCTCTGCAAGTGAATCTGCCATACTCTCCCGAGGGACAGTTTGCAGCGACTGTCGGATTGTTATCGTCACTATCAGATATCCCGAAGGGAAAGCCATCCCCATCAGAATCAGAGGCTATTCCGACTTCGAAGATGTTCAACTCGCCATTCCCGTTCCAGTCCCTTTCGGATGTACCAATATAACTCCATCTTGAAACCGCTGTGAACTCTGAGGGGGATGTGCCCAGGTCGAGAGTGGAAGTGAAACCATTACCCCCCCAGCATCTCAGAAGGTCGTTGCTTCCGACAACGCAAGTGTAAGAACCCCCAGAGGCAACTGAAAATGCCCCTAGGTTCTGTCCGAGAGATATCTCCGTGGGAGAAACGACCTGTTCTGAAGTACTCCCATCTCCAATTTGTCCAGACGAACCTCCTCCCCAGCAGTGCAATGATTGGCTGGAGTCAATAGCGCAGGTGTGATGCCTCCCCAAGTCAATAGATACTGCGTCTGAAATTATTGTGCTTACCGTTGAGGCATCATTCTGCTGGTTCGTCAATCCGTCCCCAAGCTGTCCGTTGTCATTCAGTCCCCAGCACTTTAAGCCACCACTTCCTACTGAACCATCCATGATTACACAGGTATGCGAACCACCGGCAGATACTGCCACTGCGCTCCCACCCACGGTTACTGTGGAAGGGCTATTGGTGGAAACAATGGAGCCGATCCCTAGTTGCCCATTCCCATTCGAACCCCAGCACATCAACGCCCAGGTTTTGGTTATCGCGCAAGTGTGGTCAGCACCAGCCGAGACGGCCAAAAATTTCTCCCCAGGGAGATCCACTGGAACGGGGCTGCTGCTGTCAAGGTTGGTCCCGTCTCCTAGTTGCCCGTGATTATTCCTACCCCAGCACTCCAGACTGGCATCGTCCAATATCGCGCAACTATGCCAGTCTCCTGAAGATAGTTGTACAGGGAATTCAGATAGATCAACCTCGACAGGAACACCGGAGTGAGTATTTGTTTCATCACCTAGCTGTCCGTGATTGTTCCTCCCCCAGCATTGCAATTCGCCATTGTCAAGAATCGCGCAAGTGTGGTCTTTACCAGAGCTAATAGAGAGGGCAGTCCTGGATGAATCGAGGCTTACATCTGTCAACAACATCCTGTCGATGGTCGTGCCGTCACCTAGCTGACCGAATGTGTTGTCGCCCCAGCACTTCAGGGTCGAGTCTTCCAATATGGAGCAGATGTGATCGTCCCCAACCGTCATTTTTGTCTCAGTGAAAATAGAACCTGCTTGGAAACCCGCTACATTGTAATCGCTAGATACAGGTTGTCTCATATCTGTGATTACCCCATCACTGGATGCTAAGAAGTACTTCTGAGATCCATCGATCACTTGAGAACCTGTAACGATGACCTCCCAGTCTCCTGCCTCTGGATTATCCACTGTAATCCCTACCAGATTATTGATATCGTCATTGAGATAATCGATCAATTCTCCAGATGGACTTTTGAGCTGGATGTCTAAATCGTTCCTGAGTTGCTGTAATGCCGAGGCAGAATTAGCCGGATCGTTCCATGAAAGTACGACTCTTACGCTGCTCAGTCCTGTATCTGGGACTGTCAGTTTGAATGAGTGACTATCGAATGTCGAAATGTAAATTCCATCCGTGAAGCCACTTCCCAATGTCCTCTCCATATCGACCCTGCCCCAACCCTCATGGCTGTTAGGAGCCTTCTCAGCTGCCCCATTTCCACCAGTTCCGCCAGTTGTGTACTGTCCCGTCAGATCATGAGCCGATGCACTAAGTATGCCCTTAACTAAAGCGGAATCTGGACAATTGTCTCTAGAGGAGCTGATTGCCAAATTGCAGTCATAGCCGAAGTTGTTGAGATATTCAATGAGCAAGGCAGCCGAACCTGCAGTGATTGGCGTCGCCATAGAGGTTCCCCACTTGATATGGTAGTTCCCATCCCAGGTATCATAGCTAGAAGTTGTCTTCAGAGAGGTCTTAGTTGAGTGAATCATAGTTCCTGGTGCAACTATATCTGGTTTCGTTCGACCATCACTAGTGGGACCTCTATTGGAGAAGAACGCCATCCCCTCGATATCATCAGCCGACTGATCACTTCTAATTGGGACGCCTAACCAATTACAATTATTGCAAATAGCCTTATTCGTCCAACTATGCATATCTAGCGTATTTCTCTCCGACTCAGATGCTCCAACTGAGATGATATTCTTTGCAGAACTCTGCCTATTGTGGGCGCCTAAGTTTATCTCCCCATCCTGGCCGTTCGAGCAAAAGTTTCCATAACCAGGAAAGAGAGATAGGTATGTGCAGTCCCTAGCATCGTTCCCCATAGCGAAAAGAATGGTCATATCGGCATAGTCGTTGGCAGCTTCATCTAGTTCCAGGGTGTTTGCGCTGTAATATGACCAACATTCAGAACCAGTACAACCACCAGTCTGCTTGTGCGGACCGGTTCCCCATGAGTTTGAGTGGACCCTGGCTCCTCCATCATAGGCTTCCGATAGGAAACTATCGTAATTGGCGGTGATGGAGTCAAGATAGGCATCGCAACTCGTCTTATCGTCTACTCCGTCATTGTTACTGTCAGAGTCTTTGCAACCATATCCTACAGATTGCATGAAAAGACGGGCCTCTGGCGCCATTCCCGTATGGTCTTCTCCAGTAGGGGAATTAGTGCCGTCTCCCAATATGGACCCTACTACATGGGTTCCATGTCCGTTGTAGTCCGAGGGGGTATCCGAGTCCGTTATTGTGCTAGTTGCGTATGTTCCGGTTTGTAAAACGGTGAATGAGCACACACTGTCACAGCTTTCGTAGTTCTTTACGGCCTCAATCCTACCTGCAATATCGGCATGGACGCCAGAGTTAACACTGTCACAATTAGAATGACCTGTGCACTCAACTGCTGAATCTAGTCCAGAATCCATTACCCCCACAATCACGCCCGCCCCTGTTAGAGCTCCACCAAAACTCATCATGTTAGATGTATCAGCAACCCAATCCCCTCCGATTATTTCAGATGCCATTTCGTTATCTAACTCAGCAGCGTATGTCGGTTCTATCCATTCTACGAAGTTCTGCTTCGATAGCATTTCGATTTCCTTTGTATCGACAACTACGTCAGCGAATCTTCCACTTCGGATATCTAAAATTTCAACACCACTCTCCATGAGTTCTGCCGAGTGCTCCGTCCCAGAAAGAAGTAGAAGCATGATGTACTTATCTCCAATTTTCAATGCGTCTTCATTCGAAAATCCTTGGAGGATTAATTTAGCATCCGGGGCTATCTTGTCTGATTCTGATAGTCTGAACGCTCCAATCACTCCTGCTTCCATAAGATCCCCCGTAGACAACTTTGGTACATTGCAGTGAAGTCCCTGCGGAGAGAAGAAAGTCCTACATTCCAGACCAATATCTTCCAGTTCAGCCTTCCAGTCAGAGGGGATCGGATATGTGCGTCCCAGAACGTGCCATCCTGAAATTACGCCTTCTCCAGTCCTTTGCTCCCAATCCTGAATAGGGACGTAGGTAGCTGTTCTATGAAAAAGATGTGCAGCCCCAATATTTCCTTTGTCCGAAATCCACCCATATACGTCGCTATCTGAATCAGAATCATTAGCATTTGGAATATAGCTTGGAATTTCCATTGAACCCTTAGAAGATTGCTCTATCTCCATTTCTTCTGATACCTCGTTAGTTGAAACTATGGCCAACAAGCTTGGGAGAATCATGACAGATACGAGTAGAAGGGACAGGCGCGACCCGGCCGCGTTGTCACTGGGCATACTCCTCCTACGTAGTAGGAGGACATTAAAATTGCCTAAAATTACGATTTCTAAATCGAACAACCTCTCTTACAGAATCAGATTCCATTATCGGATAATCCGAGGCACAATTTTCCGTGAAAAACATCACATACGCTAGCCTCACTCGTCTGCTTCCAATGGTTGAAGATGACCTTTCATCGACAACTTCTGAAGTGGATGAAACCATGGACGAGGTAGTTACTCATGATGCCGAATCGGATGACAAGTTGGATCAAGATTTGGATAGGATAAGGGATAGAAGGGAGAATCCAGGAAAGAGCTTCTTGGTCAATACAATCGTTCCTAAGACATTCGACGACTACACTCTGGTCTTCGGCGTGATGACTGGTTTGGTTTTCTTCGGAATGATAACCCTGGCCTCATCTGGATTGGTTCTGGGTGACTCGATCAGTATCGATGATACTCTATCCGGGACTCCTTTGGACCCAAATGACTGCGTGGACAGAAGAGGTGAGGTTTGGATCAAGTCCTGGGTCCAGGGAAATGATCTAGAGATCGAGAGTCACAACTTGGAACCCTCTTCGACATTTGGAATTCTTTTTGCAGTCTGGAACGAGTCTTCTGTTGAGTCAGATGGAGGCGTAGGAGATCCAACATTGACGATGGGGGAATCGGGAACGGGCGACTTATCGATAGAATTGAATAGCGATGATTTGGAGGACGGCCATTACATTGTTAGAATCGGGATTTTGTCTTCAGATAGTGATTCAAGAGAATGGTCCGAAGAAGAAATATTGGCGGCAGTCGCAAGTCCCGGTAGTCTAATTTCGTTCAAGGAATTGGAAATAGAATTGCATACCACTTCCTCATCCTCCCTGTTCGGGTCCGGGGAAACTCACAGGGAGATGGAGAAGTCAGACGAAGAAACTAGAGCTTGCATGACGATTCAGGATATGGGGGTTTGGGGGTGGATCCTCATGGGGGCCGAGTGGGTCGGTGGCAGAGAGACAGCAATGCTAACTGGTGGCAACGCCGAGGTCCCTCCTTGGTACATGGCAACGATATCTCTTGGGATGTCGATATTCTTCCTATGCGTCCAGTACCCTCTGATGCACAGATTGTATCACAGGGAAACAGACGATCTCCTAACAAGTGAGCAAATGAACAGACTAATTGTCCGAACAATAGAAAAAGCATCGAAGAGACTTCACATCAAGCCAAATCTATCATCAATAAAGGTTCAGGATCGTGCTATTTCGGTAGATGTTTTCCTGCCCTACAATACCTCTAGGAAGACCATTGCCAGTCCCATCGATGTAAAAGGAACGATCATCAAGGACATCCTGAATGAGTTTCGAATATTCGGAGAAATGAGGCCCCTCCAGATAAAGACGGTATGTACAGACTCCGAAATCGAATCAGAAGAAGTGACTGATTTCAGTGAATTAGGGGAACTCAGGCTATCTGAAGATTACAGCTCCTTCTTTTCCTCGATGGGACAGTTCGGTAAACTCGAGGAGGCATTCAGAGAGAGCATGTCCAGATGGTTCCGGAAGCACGACGTTGCTGACTACGGTTCGGCAATTTTGGCCGATGAGGATGCAGTATTCGTCAGAGTGATTTACAGGCCCGTGACTAGGTTCGCATACTTCCTGTTCAAGCCAACCTATCAGAATCTTCAAGGAGATCTAAGGAATCATCTAGGAAATGACCTAGAGTCCCTAATGCAAGGTCGAACACTTGTTGTGAGCGCAAGGAACGAAAAATCAACCCTAGGAGATAGAGCGGTCGCAGGCAGAGTCGAGCAGGGAACAGAAGAACACGAAGGAGAGGCAATGGTGGCAAAGAGAGGCGGAATCCCGGGAGCCCTTCTCCAGAATCCATTCATGGGGGACATCCTTTCGTCCGTGGAGTATGTTGCCCATAAGAACAGGAAGAGGATCGACAAGTACGGGTTCTGGGGGCTAATCGTTTTCGTGTGGATCCCATTCATGGCTAGCGGCGTATTAGTGGGAGCCATGCTGGGCTTGGTTGCCAGGATGAGATTCCAGAGGGTTCTTGCTGCATGCTTCATCGGCGGTACAGCAGCCTCAATCACATGGGCATATACGGCGAGAGGGATAATCGAGGTAATGCACAAGTACCACGCAGAGGCATTCATCCCTTTCATCCTCTTGCTAGCAGTTGGTTTCACATGGCTCAAGATCAGGGACAACAAGAGGTTCAGAAGGGAGGAACTATTCAAGGACTCAATGGCCTTTTTCGCTGGCGCTTCGGATACATAGTCCAGAAGTCATTTTGAATACCTACCGACTCGTAAGACTGGGAAAAACATGGCACTCGTGAGAATAAGTGGGTTGGAGAGGCACTACCAAATGGCTTCAGAGACAGTAAGAGCTCTGGATGGGGTAGATCTGGAGATAAATGAAGGTGAAAGAATCATACTTCTGGGACCATCTGGTTCTGGAAAGACAACGCTTCTCAACTGCTTATCTGCATTGGACAGCCCGACATCCGGAGAATACCAATTCTCGGGCAACAAGGTCCCAAAGAACGAATCAGAGGCCATGACTACATTCAGAAGAGAGAACATTGGATACGTTTTCCAATTCTTCAATCTACTACAGGACCTTACTGTTTTGGAGAACCTACTGCTAATTCAGGAGTTGGCAGGAAGTAGGGACGAAGATAGGGCTCGTAATCTACTAGCACTTGTAGGACTAGAAGCCGAGGTCGACCGCTTTCCAGCAGAGATCAGTGGGGGCCAGCAGCAGAGAGTAGCCATTGCTAGAAGCCTAGCAAAGAGGCCAAGGCTTCTTCTTGGAGACGAGTTGACGGGGAATCTAGACTCATGGACATCATCTGTTGTCATGGAAGTCCTAGTCAAGGCGTGCGACTCAGAGGGAATCACATGTGTATTCGTCACTCATGACGAGTCTCTGGTGCAATATGCTACAAGAGTCATTAGGATAGATAGTGGCAAAATCATCTCCGATGATATTGTAGGATAGGTGTGAGGATGCTCATCCTACTGAACAAGCGTCTGGCAAGGAGCATGATGAGGTCAAAGATCAGACTCGCTGCCGTGGTAGCCATGGTAGTCGTAGCAGTGTTTGCAGGAGTATCATTCGCAGCTTACGCTCATACCGTTTCTGGAATGTATGACGAAATCTACGAGGACTCGGAGAACGCAGTTAATCTTCCAGATCTGTGGGTAGAGAACCCAAGTGGCACTTGGGATGGAGAAACCTCAGCCTATCTTTGCGAGGATATCGCCAGTAATTGGCCAGAATCCGATTTGGTGCTCAACGAATGCGAGCCTAGATTAAGGCTAGATGGGACAATGTTCTACGAAACAACAGAGGCGGGGGAACAGAAAGAGAAACTCGTCCCAGCCGTCTGGCACGGAATCAACGAGGGATTCGTTGATCGAGTATGGATGCCTAGCCACGATTGCTGTTCTGGGAGGATGGCCACAGAGGAATCCGAGATAGTCATCGACGCCCACGTTGCAACCGGGATGGAGATATCTTTGGGTGATTCCGTGACCATAGGTGCCGGAAACGGTAGAATGAACTTTACAGTCGTGGGGATCGGTCTCCACTCCAACCATCTTTACTACGCAAAAGATGGAGATCTATTCCCCGCTGAGCCAGGTACCTTTGCTACAGGGTATCTATCATCACAGGGACTGGAGAGATTGGCTAACATGAGCAGCGGCTCTTCGAATCTTCTCCTGATAGACATCTTTGGCACTCCAGATTACAATCTCCCATCTACCGACGAGGACGATGGTCCAGAACTCACCTTTATCACTCAAGCAATGGATGAGATCGTTTCAAACTCAATAGACTCACCTTCTCTAATTTACGACCGCTCACAAGTTTTCTCAGTGGAAATATTACGTGCTGACGCCGAAGGAGCTATGCTGTTTTACATCCCGATTACAGGAATGATAGCTGCCATTGCTGGAATCACCCTATTCCTGAGTCTTCAGAGGCTAGTCCAATCCCAGTCCCGTGAGATTGCGATTTTGAGAACACTCGGCGTCCCAAGATGGGCAATAATGCCATCCTATGTCATCATGCCACTAGGAATCGGAATCACTGGATCTTTGCTCGGAGCGATTCTGGGCGTGTATTTGGGTGCTCCTGCCATGTTGACGTTCTATGAGGACTTCATGGGTATACCCATTCTCCAACCAACGGAACTCGGACAAATTGTAATGCAGATCGTAGTGGTTACTACAGCCGTTGTACTTTTCTCAGGAATACTGCCAGCCATACAAGCATCCAGGCTCCAGCCCCTAGAGGTAATGAGGGGTGAGCATGAGATCAGAATTTCTTCCAGGAAAATACAGAAGATCACTTCCAGACTTCCCGCAACTGCGGGTTTGACCATCAGATCGAGTATCAGGAAACCAGCAAGATTGACCTTCACGTTCCTAGCAGTAGGCCTCTCCATGTTGCTGTTCGGAAGCACGACTCTAATGATGTCATCAATGGAAGAAATGACCGTGGGATCAGTCGAAGATGATCAGAACTGGGACCTCCAGGCCAATGTGTTGTTGGGAGGTGAGGATGAAGTAATCAATTGGGTGGATGACAAGGGTGGCTATCACGAGAGAATCATTACCTTCCCAGCAAATCCAGTCAATGACTCACGAGTCATTTTGGCTAATGGAATGGAAGTCTTATCCACGGAAAGCAACGCACTAATCCGACTAGATCTAAAGGAAGGCAAGGTTCCCGAAGCAGGTCTTCAGACTAATCAGATTCTAATTGACGAAGGTCTGAATCATTTCCTAGGATGGGAGATCGGAGAAATCCAGACTCTCATGTTCGGGTCAACCCCCGCGCCCGTTGAGATTGTTGGAATTACTAAGGGGGAAATGAGCAGAACTGTCTACTTCCACAGATCAGACCTGGCAAATATAGTAGGGGTGGAAGCAACAGCCGTTCTGATAGCCCTTCCAGAGGGAGCGGTTGCAGATAGTGACCTGGGCAACGTCTCACTTGTAGTAATAGAGAAGGAGGACCTTATCTCTTCATACGAGTCAATTCTAGAGCAGCAGCAGAGCTTCTTGGGCTCCATTCTGTTTCTCGGAATCCTGATTGCAATAGTCGTGCTATTCAATACCCTGATAATCAACCTCTCAGAAAGAGATAGGGAAATTGCAACGCTAAGGGTTCTGGGGGCCCCAATGAACAGACTTGGTTGGATGATGTTCGGCGAGCACTTGGCAATAGGCCTGATTGGAGGGGTTTTGGCGTTCGTGTTCACTTTGGTAGGAACTCAAGCAATGGTCTCGTCTTTCGTACAGTGGTCATTTTACATGACAGTATCAGCAGATCCGGCAGTAGCAATGCAACTAATCGGGATTGTTGTGTTCATCTCTGTCATTCTGACCCCATATGGTATGAGGAGGATCAGAAAGATGGATCTAGTCGAGAAGGTCAAAGACCTATCGCAGTAGCGCATGGACATGCGAGTCGTAACTTGGAATCTGAATGGTATCCGAGCAGCCCATAGAAAGGGACTTGATGATTTCATCGAGAGGATCGATGCCGACGTAATGCTATTCCAAGAAGTTAGGGCTCTACCCGAGCAGATGCCCAAAGAATGGTCCGAGCCGGAGGGATACGAGGTGATTTGGCATCCAGCCCAGAAAAAGGGTTACTCTGGCGTAATGTCATGCTCAAGAGTCGGGATGGTTGAGATTGGCAGGGGAATAGATACGGATCTTGATGAGACTAGAGACCCCGAAGGCAGGGTACTGGTGACAAAACATGGCAATCTGAGTTGCGTCAACATGTATCTTCCAAATGGATCAGCAAGACAAGAGCGCCAGGACTACAAGGATCAGTGGCTCGAAGACATGTTAATCTGGAGTCAGCAATTCCTGGACTCCGATGAACCCGCTCTTCTCTGCGGCGATCTGAATATCGCGCACACGGAGGATGATATTTGGGATCCAGCCGGAAATAAGCGCACCTCGGGTTTCTTGGAGCATGAGAGGGAATGGTTCGATAGAATGCTTGCATCTGGTTGGTCGGACCTCCTACGTATTCACGTGGGAGAGGTCAAGGGCCCCTATTCGTGGTGGTCCAATTTCCGCCGAGCAAGGGAGAGGGACAGGGGTTGGAGGATTGACTACATCCTAGCAAACAAGGCTGCGAGGCCCCTGATGAAATCTGCACAGATAATGAGGGAGGGCGGGCTTGTCGTTTCCGACCATGCCCCTGTAATAGTGGACTTGGAGATGTGACTACAATTCGGTTTATTGTCTAGGAAAGAGGCAAATGGTACCCTTCAAGAGAGGGGGACATAGGCGATAATCATGACAGACGTCCTTGCAAGCCGCTTGGAAACGATTCTGCCGGATGGAAGAGGAGTTTGGGTCCCAATGGACCATAGTGCATCTTCCTTTCCCGAACAGGGTTTGTTAGACTCCCACAAAGCTGTTGATTCAGTCATTGAAGGAGGTGCAGATGCTATAGTAATGCAGAAGGGACCTATCTCCCACCACTTCGCCAGGACGTCATGGGGGCGCTTCGTCTGTCACGCATCCTTGTCCACCATCCATGGGGGCGACCGTTCTCAAGACAAGGTCCTGGTTGCTACTCCTTCCGAGGGTCTGGATAGGGGGGCAATTGCAATGTCGGCACAAGTCAATCTCGGAGATCCGGCCGAGCCGGAGATGATCCAGAGGATGGCTAGGATAACCACGGATTCTCTTGAGAAAGGAATCCCGGTATTGGGGATGTTCTATCCCAGGGGGAGCAATCTGAACTTGGATGATTCAGACTCAACTTCAGGAGTCGCTCATGCGGCTAGACTTGCTTGGGAGTTGGGATGCAACGTCGTCAAGGTTCCTTGGACTGGATGCGAGGAATCATTCAGTATAGTGACCTCCTCGGTTCCGATTCCGGTACTGGTTTCTGGAGGTCCCAAGAATGATGACTTCGAGAAAATTCTGGAATTAGTTGAGAAGTCAATCAATGCAGGAGGATCCGGGGTTTGTATGGGCAGAAATGTATTCTCCTCTCAGGATCCGGCTTCCCGAATCAGAGCATTGAGGGCCGTTGTACATGATGGGGCCAATGCAGCAGAGGCTTCTAGGCATCTGAGGTGAGAGGATGCAGATATGGGTAGAAAATGAAGAGAACTTGGACCCGAATCAAAATTTCGTCTCTCGCTTGTGGACTGGCTCTTCCCATGATGTGGCAGAAGTTTCAATCGACGTCCCCTCTGATCAGGATGAGGCAATTTCTCTCATCGGACTTGTACCGTGGATATTGGTAAGATGCTCGGATTGGACGATGATACCCCTCGAGAATCTAGTCGCCTGTTCCAGAGGGACTCAGACAAGAATCGCCGCAGCAATAGATAGAGGAATAGAGATTTCCGGAGCAGCATTTGCACTTGGCGGGGGTGTCGATGCTATTCTGGTTCCGGGAGGAATGGTGAATGAAGCAGTCGAGTTTTTGGGAGACAGATGGACGAAGGAAGAACCTCCCGAGAATAGAGAAATAAACCCCACAGAGGCAAGAATCCTATCTATAGAAAGTGCAGGAGTTGGAGAGAGAGTATGCATAGATCTGACAAGAAGGATAAACGAAGGTCAAGGGGCAGCTACTGGCTCTATTTCTGGAAAATTATGTCTAGTACATGGTGAAACTATTTCCTCAGAATATGTTCCCAATAGACCATTCAGGATTAATGCTGGAGCGATCCACTCTTACATCCTAATGGCAGATGGAAGGACGAAGTACATGAGCGAATTAGAAACTGGAGATGAAATAGCAATCCTGTCTTCTTCTGAATCTATCGAAGCTGCCGTCATAGGTAGGCTGAAGATCGAATTGAGGCCCCTTCTCGTTGTCAGATTCGAGATTTCTGGAGAAGACGGCCAGACAGTCGTTCAGCAAGCAGAGACAGTTAGATTTGTTTCCCCAACGGGGACAGTCGTTTCAGTTACAGATGCAAAGGCTGGAGATAAGATAACGGCATTCACAGACGATAGAGTTAGGCACATTGGAATCGCATTTGATGGGGAGATGGTGGAGAAGTGAAGGTGCTAGGGGAGGGCGAATCGAACGGCGCGATATCCATCCTCCACGCTCTGGGATTGGGTAGGGGATGCTCTATTGGCATCCAACTAACCACCAAGGTTCAGATAGTAGAAGATTCGGTTAGAATTGAAGATGACAGAAACGGTCTTCTCGCTGCAGTAGAGAAATGCTGGAGGGATAGGGGCCTCCCAATCCCCGACCAATTCGGATGGAAGGTGGACAGCTCAATCCCTATTGGCCAGGGGCTCAAGTCGAGCTCAGCATTGTCTTGTGCAGCTCTCAGGGCCCTCAACTCATATGCCTGGGCTGGCCTTTCTAACTCTGAGATTGCGGATATCGCCGCCAACTCACAACTTATCTCGAACTGTGCTAAGACTGGTAGCATGGACGATAATTGGGCGTCATTGGAACCGGGCTGGAAGCTAGTTGACCCCGCCCTATCTGCATCTGAGTCAATTATCCTCCAAGGGGACATTGATCCTAGCCTTTCGATACTTCTACTACTAAGGGGGAAAAGATCAGTGGAGATTTCATCTGAGGCCTTTTCGAAGTATGAGCAGATATTCGAGAGGTCACTGGCTTCCATAATGAGAGGATCAATTCTAGATGCATTGTCATCAAATGGAATGGCCGTTGCAGCAGCAACCGTTGATCAAGAGGCCCTGAGAATTTGCAATTTGAGCATCGCATCCGGAGCCATTGCAGCCGGCATTAGTGGGTCCGGACCATCAATTGCAATCGTATGCTTCCAGGAAGATTCGACATCTCTTTCCAAGCTATTTTCCGAATCTGGATTGGAGGTTATTTCAACAGGTATTTATGTGAAAGATGAGATTTCGGAGGTGCAATGATGGGGATGGAACTTGGTGAGCATCTGAAAGTCACGCTATTTGGGGAAAGCCACGGCAAGTGTGTAGGTGCGCTATTCGAGGGAATTCCTCCAGGGACAGAAATTGACTTGGATGCTCTTGTGAACGACTTATCTCTCAGAAAACCCGGAAGAAGAGGAATGTCAGCCAGATTGGAGACTGACGAATGCGAGATTCTGTCAGGAGTTCATGAGGGAAAGGCAACAGGTTGGCCGTTGGTAATAATTGCTAGAAACTCAGATGCGCGGTCATCTGACTATAGTTTCCTTCCCGACCATCCACGCCCAGGCCATGCTGACATGGTTGAGGAAATCAGATCCAGTGGATCCAACGATCCCCGAGGAGGAGGGTCACAGTCTGCTAGGTTAACTCTTGGATTAGTGGCAGCTGGAAGTCAGGTCAGGAAGATGCTGGACGAAGCAGGGTGGTCCTGTCACGCCCATCTAAGCAGAGTGGGGGACATCTCCGCTAGGCCATTGATTCATCTCGATACTTCGAAGGCCCTCGAAGAGGGAACGGAGATGTCCAGGCTAAACTGCAGAGATCCCGACGCAGCAGTAAGAATGGGGGAATCGATAAGAAAAATCCGAAGGGAGAAGGACTCAATTGGCTCGGTGGTAGAGTTATTGATTCTCGGGCTTCCCATTGGTGTCGGAGAACCATGGTTCGACGGACTGGAGCCGTCTCTTGCGAGAGCACTCATGGCAATTCCTGGAGCTAGGGCAATAGAGTTCTCTAATGGCACCGAGGCATCAAGGATGAGGGGGTCAGAGAATAATGACATGTGGGCACCAGGTGATGATATGCCCGAGTTGGAAGGAGCCAAGACTGGAGATGCGGACGGAGCCCTAGGAGGCAGATCGACTGGGGCCCCGTTACGGGTGTTGGTGCACTTCAAACCACCAAGCAGTCTACCGAGAGAGCAATTCACACTGCATCTCCCTAGTAATAAGAAACAGTCACTGAAGGTCGGCGGAAGGCACGATCCAGTGATTGGCCCGAGAGCAGCACCTGTTGTCGAGGCGGTGGCAATGCTGGTCGTCGCAGACCTGGGAATTGCCGGCGGATTCCTCTAGCCGGATTGACTTTCTAGATACTGCTGAATCCTGAGAGGGAGGTTTATTGCGAACATTCCCGCTATCACGATGAATACTAGGATAGTTCCCAATGCAACTCCGTAGACGCTAGTCAACTCCACACTCTCCTCGAGACGATTTGCAGCAACTGAGTCGAAAATTCCCACGAATAGGGGCACGAAGAAATTGATGAACAGAGTCAGTGTTGCTACCAATGCTGCAACGGCAGGGGTGTAGCCAAGTGCCCTGTTGTACCTGTCCGTTATGCTCTTGACGTTCATCACGTAGACCTCTCCGGTTCTTATCGAGGTATCGAGCATAGAGAAACGGATAACTGCGCTAGAGACCTCGATGTATACGACTAGGAAGACTGCGTACAATATCAGCAGCAACTTCTGCATTATTTCGTTCTCTGGCAAAAAGCTCAATCCAAACTCAACCTTACTTCCAGCGAACCTGATAGTGACCAGAATTAGCATGACGTAAGACAGCAATATCGCCCTTTGGTCCCTCTGCCAAACCCCCCAGAAACCAGATATCAGTCCAATAAGAATCATCAGTAGATGGAGCCATAGCCCCAGAAAGCCAAGGCCGATGGTGTTTGATATCGCGAACCATGCAGTTCCGGATACTGGCGTGAGCATGAAAGTAAGGAATCCGAGTACCAAGAGCGAGCCTATTGCCCCCATCTGAAGGTTCAGAACCATTTTGTTAGGTGACACGAACTCTCTATTGGCCAGAATTGGTCCTCCGAAAATCGCATCTATCCAACTTGGGATGGCGACATCTGGAACTGCATCATCGGGTATCCCGCTGTCTGCCTTCAGTGTTCCAGCGGCTCTTTTCCTACTAGGAGCCGATGAGCGTACCACCTTCCCCTCATACAGATGAGATGTGTCTACTGAGCCCTTGCCTTCTTCCATAATTACACCTCAGAATCCCCTTGCCCCGGCTAGGGCTGTGAATAGTAGCATATCCGGCTCCCAGTCCATTACATACGCCCCTAGTCCTCTAAGCTCGGTCATCAGAATGTCTCTCTCAGTTTTCAGTACCTCGTAGCCCGTTCTGTCTATTCTCCTCGCATCGAATTCGAACTCCAAACTGCTCGGTGAAAGCACTGTGACCTCGAAGTTCCTAGCCCTAAGGTCTCTGACAGCATCGACTATTGTCGGATCGTCCTCCAACGGTGACAGGATGATGATGGGACTGCCTCTGTGGATGTGGGGCATGATTCGGGTAGTAACAATCTTCAGGGGCGTGTTCCCTTTCGCCATAGCCCCCGCAAGTTTTGTCAGTATAACATACAACTGCTTCTTCCCTGTATCTCTGTCTACGGAAACAATCTCGTCCCCATAAACCACGAGCCCTACGGAGTCACGCCTGGATAGGAAGTGCTGGGTTAGACTCGCTGCCGCTCTAGTGCTGTAAACCAGAGAGTTTCTACTCACTGGTCCGGTTTCACTCACTGCCCTACTGTCAACTAGGATAATGACATCACTCACAGCGTCCCTCTCAAATTCGTTAACCATCATCTTGCCATCCTGTCTGGCAGTCGCTTTCCAGTTTACTTTCCTTATTGGGTCGCCCGGCAAGTACTCTCTAAGATTGTAGAAGTTCGAACCCTCACCGGGATTTCTGATATTCACTGCTCCAGTGAAAATCTTAGGAACCCTACTCTTGATCATTGCATCTTTTATGTCCTCCATCTTCGGGAAAACAAGGAAATCGTCGTACAGCTGCACCTCTTTCTCGTTGTGAAAGAGTCCCAACTCATCTTGAACCCTGATGCAAACGGGACCTATGGTGTAGAAACCTCTCAGGGGGGTCTCTATTGTGTAGGAAATCTCAGTTTCTCTTTTTGGACCTATTTCCATTAGCACGTAATTCGCACCTTTCTTGATTCTCATGACCTCGGGCACCCTATCCCTGACTTCCAAGACCTTTGCAATTGCAGATCTATTCTGAATCCTGAGGGTGACGTCTATCTCGCCATCCTCGAAAACTCTGGATGTCGAGGTCTTCCTCATAGCTACAATACTCTGTAGTTGGATACCCTCGTCCAGCACTGCTTCCTCGAGCCTCCTACCCGAGGAGGCGACATCCCCGTGCGCCGTCCTAAGAGCCGCCCAAGTTAGGAATGAAAGAAGAACTACTGCTACCGTTACTAGTTGTTGGTTTCTAAGCACTAGTCCTAGCAGGTACATCGCAACCGAAAGAGATGCGAACATCGCAGACTTTCGGCTCCAGGCCACCTTTACACCTCAAAATTCAGACCGTGGGTACATTCGCGGCATTCTTTCCATGTAGAATATCTCGAATGACCTCGCCGGTCTCGAGTCCCTTAATCTGGTGCTCTGGCTTCAGAATAATCCTGTGAGCCACTGCCAGCTCTGCAATCGACTTCACGTCGTCTGGTGTCACGAAGTCCCTTCCTCGCATGGCCGCAACCGCCCTACTGGTCTTCAGGAGGGCTTGAGAACCTCTCGGGGAAGAACCCACGAGAACTCTCGGGTCTTCCCTCGTCCTAGCTACGATATCCACCATATACTCTCTGACTGACCTGTCAACGTAGACTTCCTCGCATGAATTCTGCATCTTTACCACAATACTTGGGTCGGTGATACTGTTCACCTCGACCTCGTCAGTCTTTCTGTTAATCCTCCTCTGTAGGATTTCGTTCTCATCTGCTCTGTCCGGGTATCCGACCATCATCTTCATCATGAAACGGTCAAGCTGTGCCTCTGGAAGCGGGTAAGTCCCCTCCTGCTCCACTGGATTCTGGGTTGCCATGGTTAGGAAGGGAGAGGGTAGCTTGTGTGTAACTACGCCAATAGTGACCTGCTTCTCCTGCATCGCCTCTAGAAGAGCAGCCTGTGTCTTCGGAGGTGCTCTGTTTATCTCGTCGGACAGGAGGAGATTACAGAAAATGGGACCAGGCTTGAAGGTGAACTCTCCCTTCTTAGCATCGTAAATATTTGTCCCAGTTATGTCCGCTGGAAGAAGATCCGGAGTGAATTGGACTCTCTTGAAGTCGCACCCCAGAGCATCAGCGAACGTATTTGTCATCAGCGTCTTTGCCAATCCGGGAAAATCCTCGAACAGTAGGTTTCCATTCGAAAGAATGTCTACCATTACGTTGTCAATAACGTGTGACTTTCCTATGATTACCTTCTGTACCTCAGTACTGATTGCCTGTCCCATGGCACCAGTTGCAGCCAAAACCTCGTCGACCTTACTCGATCCACGGGCCTCTTGCGCTTTCTTCGCTAAAGCGGCGTCCTGTGTGCCAGTATTCGGCGCTTGCATCCCTTTTGGTGGTCCTGTTTCACTCATTTTTTTCACTCCATTTTATTAGTTATTTTTTCCCCATCGGCGAATAGCTTGCATCAACTTGCGCAACTCTTGCGGCGTGTACGTCCGGCTTTGGCTATAAGCCAATTCCACGAGACGCGGATCCCCGATCATCGCCTGAACTTCAGGCGGAGGAGTCATCGCCATCTCATCTCTGGTAAGGTCATGGTGTATCCTAACCTTCGTTAGCAGCGATTTCCTGACCCTGTCTCTATATGTGGCAGGGTCGAGTTTCTCCGGACGCTGATTGAATTTGGTCAGATCAAAGACGTGCCTCCAGTTCTCCTTTTCAGGTACTACCATCATAGCAACGAGGAGGAGAAGGGCGACGTTCAGAACCACTAGCCACTTTAGGAATTGATTCGAAGTAAGTAGGACGACAGTCCCCATAGTCTGAACGAATGGTTCTGAGACGACTCCAGTTACGTGCCTGCTCTCGTCGAAAACGACTTGGAAGTTCGAAGGATCGCTTCGGATAGGAGCATTCAGATCTACATTATCGAACTCCATCATATCATACACAAGTAGTCTGAAGTATCTCTCATTCCCATCCCACTCGTTGTTGTTGAGGATCTCTTGCGTCCAACAATTATTTCGTGTGTAATCGCCAATAGCGGAGCAGTCTTGACTGAGGCCTTGATCCTTTGCGACTGCTAGTTCCCAAAGCATATTCGAGAAAGCCTCGTCATCTGCTACGAACACAATACTTCCGGTGACTTCCAACTCGCCTACACCAGCTGAAAAGGCCCCTCTTCCCTCATCCGCCACTTTGTCCAGGACCTTTATCCCAGGATAATCGAACCTCATCATTAGCCTCAGATCACCGGTGGCAGGGTTGGCCGGATTTGTAGGGTCGCCATCTCCGGCCCTGTCAATGAATGCAGAAGGCGAAGCGGTACCCAGTGTCATTATGTCCCTATGATTTGGGTCTTCGATATCTTTGTCCGTGGGTTCGAACATCATTCCTGTCGGACCCCTGTACATTACAGGAAGTCTGCAGTCATTCAGGCCGTCCGGATTCTGAATTTGGAATGCAGTACAACCTTGCATCAGTGCCCCAGGGGACATATCTCCGATGTCCTGATTGACCGGTGATGCGCTCCAAACATTGCCCCAGTCGACTTCCTGTTGGCCTTGTTGCGTATATACCCAATGCTGCTTATCATCCAGCAGAGGTGCGTCCATGTATCTGACTCCGAATAGTATTGCCAGATTATGTGCCTGAGTATTGTCAGCGGCGACGATTACCTTGCCACCTTTCTCAGTGACGAATCTAAAAATTTCGTCTGCCTCGGTCTGATCGATCGGTTTTTCAGGAGCAATGATGGTCAGCAGTGTTCGATGAGGGTCCTTCCAGTCATTAACGAGCATTGGTGTGGACATAGTATTCGCTACGTAGTAACCAGAGTCCCTATTCTCAACATACTCTCCCTGGAAACTATCTCTCATATCGGATAACTGGCCCAAGCCATCTGTATCGTAAGCAGAGTAATTTGACGATTTTCCGACTACGAAGAACATGGGCATAACTAGGAGTAATATTGACGTAATTACCAGGGAATACAAAACGTTCCTGTTGAATCTCGCTTCACTATCCATGTCAATTGCCATGGTTTCTAATCCCCTTTTAGTTGGGCCGTAGGCCCAAGCAACATCCGTCCGACAATTAATTCACGGTTATATGTTGCTGAGCATAGTTCGCTAATCGTGTTGGAAGTGAAGATTGCACGATTTAATCTTCAATCCTGTTGGTATAGGCCAATGCTGCAAGCAATCCAACAGATAGCACACCCAAACCCGGTGCAGAGAGGTTGGACTCTATCGAGTCCCCCGCTTCGCTGACATCGTTATCCTGCTCTCCAGAGCCCGAACCTCCACTTGGAGGAGGTTCCACTGTAACCCTGACTTCGTCTTCCGATGCTCCTGATTCTCCATTCCTCTTCGACTTCACAGATACCGTGATGTCACAGTGTCTCTTCGGGTGGCTTTCTGATGCAGTAACCTTGAGATCCGCATCCTTGGCTCTTCCGGATTCTATATTGCCGCTTAGAAGGGCATCTAGTCCACTATCGGTCGTCAAGAGTGGGCAATCATCCCTTACGTCCACTTCGGCCACTCCATCCTGTGCGTTTCCATTGTTTCTCACGGTCACGGTTAGTATGGTGTCAGTGCCTGCGTTCATCGGCCCGAATGGCTCAGAAATATCCACGACTAAATCAAATATCGCGGGTATCTCCAAGTCTCCCTCTCTGTTCTGAGAAGAAGATAGAGGATCAGGAATACCCTGTCTAGAGGTTATCGTCGCAGTGATTGAAAATTTCTCTTTCTTTTCCGCGTCTTGGGATAGTACATCTATTCCGCTAATCTTCAAATCAAACGTCTCGTTCGAGCCAGAAGAAATGGACTCTTCCTCAGGGCCGTCATGACTTCCTCCGAATGGGATATTGTACTCAAACTGCACCGTAATCTCTGTCAGTCCTGAATTTTCAACGAAGAACCCTACTTTGGTCGAACCATCATCAGACAAGACGAAGGAATTGGTGGGGTCCTCTCCAGGATATTTTATCCCCAACTCCCAGGACTCTAAGTCCTGTCCCGATGCAGGGGGAACCGCCACAAAAGATGCAGCTAGAATGGCCCCAATAATCAAAGAGCGAACTCTCGAACCCATCAACTCACCAGTAACTTCCTACACGCCCTTTTCGTTAAGACCTTCACCATCTTCCTTCTATAAGATGGGGAGAACCAGGTATTCTGGACAGGCTTTACTGCCTTTCTTATGGACTCTGATAGAATTTCGACGGTCTCCACTCCGCTCCAATTCTCCAGTGCGTCCTCTGCTTCTTCTGAATGCAAGCTAGGAATAGACTCTAGGCCAGTGGTTGCTACTCTCAGACTTGATGGGCCATCTCCCTCATCTCCTTTCCAGAGAACTGCAACGCCCGCTTCAGGGAAGTCCCAGGACTCGCGTTGCCTCAACTTCTGATAGTCTCCGCTCCAATCTGCTGAGTCTTCAGGGAGAGTGATGTGGGTGACCATTTCTCCGGGTTCGAGTACATTCCTGGTCATTCCGTCTAACTTGAAGAAATCACATAGTGGCATTGAGCGCTTTCCTTTGGGTGATGCTAGATGAATTTTGGCACCTAGACACATCAGCACAGGGGCCAAATCAGCTTGATAGGTTGCAACACATAGTGTGTTTTGGTTCGGAATTACTCTACAATCGGCCCCAGTGCCACAATCACATTTGTGACACCAGTCAATCGACTCCCTCCATGTTTCCGACTGATTGATCCAGTAGCACCTAGTATCCAGGCAAATATTACCTCCAACTGTCCCAGACCTTCTGATCATCACACTCGCAATTGAGTCTGCTGCCTTGGCTAACACAGGGTGGGTCGACTCGTGCTCGGCTAACTCATTGATACTGACCATAGCTCCAATACTTTCCTCGCCTATTTCTCGCAACTCGGATATAGAAGAAAGCGAGATAACGTGCCCCTTCACATTGATGTGCCACTTGTAATTTGGAAGCAGGTCGGTTCCTCCAGCGACCCAGTCGAACTCCTCTCCAGATTCTGAAAGTTCTCTAGACATTGTTAGTGCCTCATCCAAACTCTTCGGTGAAAGAACACGGAAGGGGGGCATCCTCATTTTTGACCCTCCGAATGCCTTCTTTCTGTATGCTTCCAAGCACTACCTGCGAGTCTAGGAGACTCCAGATATTCCTCCTCGGGAGTAACTCTAACTGACCACCTAGGGTCAACTTCGTCCGGAGGGATTGTGGGGTCTAGGCCGAATAATGCACCATTATGATAATCCGATCTGCCCTCATCCAGCCTCCTATCCTTGTCCCTTGTCCCATGCTCCTTAGATCTGTTTTCTAGAACTTCTTGGAGAGGTGAGTGTTGAAGGGATGGGCTAGAGAGATTATTCGGATCCGATACCCCTTCCTCTCTGCAACGCTTCTCGATCATTTTGTGTACCTTCTCTGGAGACATCGGTAACTCGGAGGTCCTGATCCCTATTGCATCGTAAACGGCGTTGCAAACAGAAGGCAGAATCGGAAGAAGGGGACCCTCTCCAGCCTCTTTGGCTCCGAATGGGCCCTCTGGATCGTTCGACTCAACTATTATGGGAATTACTTCCGGCATTTCGTGAATGCTTGGGATCTTGTAATCTAGGAGATCGGGATTCATCAGATTGCCACTTCTCCCATATCTCATTTCTTCCGATAGAACTTGTCCCATGCCCATGTGGCAAGATCCGATTATCTGCCCCTTTACAGCCAATGGGTTCAGAGCCTTTCCACAGTCGTGAGCTGCCCATACCTTGTCTACTTTAATTTGACCAGTTTCCACATCGACAGAAACTTCTGTCACATAAGCAGAGAAAGAGTATGCTGGAGCTAGTCCAGCCGCTGCTCCCTTGTGCATCTTCCCCATAGGGGGGGTCCTGTATGCCCCAGAGGCAACTAAGGCCCCCCTGTCTTCTTGTGATTTGTGAAGAGCTTCGAGGTAGGAGACCCCAACCGCTGGATCGTTTTTTAGGAAGATTCTCCGATCCCCAATAACCAAACCGCTTCTTTCCGCTCCTGTGATTTCAACAGTAGCATCTAGCAACTCCTCCCTGATTTGCATGGCTGCCGAAATAGCCGCGTTGGCGTTCATGAAGGTCACTCTGGAGGAGTAAGAGCCCAAGTCTACCGGAGAAGTATCGGAATCTCTCGATTTCACCCTGATCATATCTAGGGGGAGTCCTAGTACCTCTGCCACGGATTGGGCTACGACTGTATCAGAACCTTGCCCTATGTCTGCGGCTCCTGTGTGGATGGTGACTCCGCCATCCATATCGATCTTCAGATGAACTGTTGCATGGGGGAACTTATTCGGATCCCAGTGGATGGGTAGTCCACTTCCTGAAATGAAGAAACCACATCCAATACCGATTCCCTTTCCAAGAGGAAGTTTACGGAATTTTTTATCCCAGCCACTTTCTTCTCTGACCCTCTCTAGACACTCCCTCATTCCTATGCTTGTTACTCTGAATCCGGTTATTGTGGCCGAGTGTGGAGGGAGGAGATTCGCTAAACGCAATGATATCGGGTCCACGCTCAACTTCTCTGCTAAGTCATCCAGGCCTACTTCTACTGCGCACCTAGAATTCACCGCTCCATGACCGCGCATAGCACCACTGGCAGGTTTGTTCGTCCAAACCCTAGCCCCTGTGTAGTGGAAAGCACCAATTTCGTAGGGAGCAGTATGGAGAACCCCGTTGTAGTATGTTGTAACGTGTCCGAAAGAGGCGAATGCCCCCCCATCTATCAGAGCATCAGTCTCGATTCCACATATTCTTCCTTCGTCATCAGCATGTAGATTCATCTCAATTCGCGAAGGATGGCGACCTCTGTTTACCCAGTAAACCTCCTCTCTATCGAAAGTTATACGAACAGGTTTTCCAGACTTTCTTGCGAGAATCGCAGCGCACATTTCGTGTGGGAATGGGTCCGACTTCCCACCGAAACCTCCCCCGACAAAGGTCCTATGCACATTGATTTGATGCATTGGAATCTCCAATACATCAGCTAGCGCCCTGTGTACGTAGTGCGGAACCTGCTGCGGGGTATACAGCGTGAGCCTTCCAGTTGGGTCCCAGTGTGCCACTACTGCGTGTGGCTCAGTGAATGCGTGGTTAACTCCGGCGAAAATCCAATTCTTTTTGTGGCTAGCAACAGAGTTTTCTATCATTCCTTCTATGTCTCCGAATTCTTGGAAAACTCTCTTCTGGACGTTTGACTCTCCTATGTGGTAGTCCCCTCTGTCATGTATGGGTTCTTCACTGTCTTCGAGCCCTTTCCTCATGTCATGAATCGGATCAATCAATTCATACTCCACTTCGATTAGTCTTTCCGCCTCCCTAGCCGTAGCCTCGTCAATTGCTGCAACGCATGCAACAAGATCCCCTGCATGCCGAACCTTCTCTACAGCCATCGCGTGCTCGTCCTTTGTCACAGGTAGAACTCCGAACCGATTCTTCGCATCATCGCCAGTTGCAACTGCGACTACACCAGGCAACTCTAGGGCCTTTGTACAATCAATAGATAGAACTCTGGCATAGTGATGTGGTGAACGAACAATCCGTCCAATCATCTCTCCCGGGAGTCTGACATCGTCTCCGTAATGCGCTTGCCCCGTTACCTTCCAAGAACTATCCACAAGCGCAGTAGATTTGCCAATCACTCTGCCGCTAATGAGTTCATCGTGTCTATGTGGCCCCCATTCCTGAGCAAGCTCCCCTCCCTGGGATTCAGGAATCATTTCTTTATCCGTAGACTCTGAGAATTTTCCTTTCCCTCCAGACCCAGGTCTGGAAAAGGGTAGTTTTCCGGGTTGTTGCCTATATCCCACTATCTCCTTCGGAGCATCCTCTTTTTCAGACATACTAATCTCCACCGAATCCTGGATGAGGGTCACTCTTTGATCGGGTCGAGTCGCAAACTGCTTCCCCCGAGACTAGGATGTCAGAAGCGGCTTTGACTGAGTCAACTATCTGCTGGAATCCAGTACAACGACATAGGTTGCCCTCTATTGCTTGCTTTATCTCTTGGTCCTTAGGTTTGGAATTTTCAGATAGTAATGCCGAAATTACCACCAAGAAACCGGGTGTGCAGAATCCGCATTGACTGCCTCCACACTCCGCGAAGGTCTGCTGTATCGGATGCAGATGGTGCCCATCAGCTAATCCTTCTACTGTTGTGATATCGGCTTGCTCAGTATCTACAGCCAGAGTAAGACAAGACAACCTCGGTTCTCCATCAATTAGTACAGAACAGCATCCACAGGTCCCCATATCGCATCCACGCTTGGTCCCCAGGCTCCCGACACGGTCCCTAAGCACGTCAAGAAGAATCGCATTGCTCTCGATAAATATGGATACTTCTTCGTCATTTATCTTGGCGTTCCACTCAACCCCATCGGAAGGAGGGAGCATAGGTAGCCGGAACTGCACCACAATACGACCAATCGAGCCCATCCTTTGAGCATTCGGTTCCCCTTGATGTCTATTGGAAATCATTGATGGCTCTTTTTAGAACTTCAGACTCGGCCCTCTTCAGATGCTCTCCTGTGGTGCTTCTAGCTATCCCTAACTCATCTGCGAGTTGCTTCAATGTGATATCCGCTCCATCTTCGTAGTACCCTCTGTTCACAGCCAGTTCTAGCACTTCTCTCTGCTTTTTTGTTAGGAAATCGAGATCCTTAGAAGATCCGTTCTTTATTGTCTGTACACTAATTGTGTCTGGTGGCATTACTTCTCTGACGAACTCCAAGAAACTTCGAATGGAGCTTGAAATGCCAAAGATTCTGAACTCCAGACCGCTCTTGGAATCGATTCCGTATGGGGGGTACACATAGATGTTCGATAACTCTAACGCTGAAAGTGCTAGAGGGTGAGTGCAACGAATACTAACCAAAACGCCGCTTTCGTCCTCTTCATGTGTTTCAATAACATCAAAACTCTCCAAATCCGAGACTTCAGATAGATGCCTTCCTTTGTTAATCCCCAATTCTACCAGTTGGGTAACCCCTCCCGTATCGGTAGAAAGGTGTCCAAGAACCTCTATCCTGTGACAAATCTCCATCAGTTTGTCGATCTCATCTATTCCGGAAAGCGAGGAAACCTTCCATCTAAGGAGTACCTTCCTCATAATCTTGGACTCTGTTATTGATATTTAGAGGGCACCCTAGTTACAATATGCTTCCCTAATTGGTAGCCACTTTCTTCCTTTCAAGAGATAGAATCTCTGCACAAACAGCAATTGCAATTTCTTCAGGAGTATCTGCCCCTATGTCGAGGCCAATAGGACATCTGACAGAGTCTATCAGCCACTTCTCCACCCCACTTTCAATAGCCTTCTTCTCGAAAGCAGACCATTTCTTCTTCGACCCGATAGCCCCAATCCGAGGTCTGCTTCCTTCTCTGCAGACTTGTAGTAATCCTATCAGCATCTCTTCATCAACAGACCAATCATGACTCAACAGTAGAATATCTGAAAAACGAGTCAAAGAA
Source organism: uncultured Candidatus Poseidoniales archaeon (assembly GCA_902530535.1). GTDB lineage: Archaea > Thermoplasmatota > Poseidoniia > Poseidoniales > Thalassarchaeaceae > UBA36. Next base: position 17,296 of record CACAAP010000004.1, on the reverse strand, counting down.
TCCTTACTTTCGATCTTGAGAAAATCCTCGACAGATGAGCAGAAATTCCCCTCAGTGTTTGGATAACGCTGTTGGTTACAATATTCCTCTCTGATATCGAATACGCTATACGTCCATTCCAGAGAATCACACACCCTTGCAATCGAAAGACCAACGTGTCCCCCGCCCGCAATCAAGATGTGAGGTCGGGGAGTAATCACTTCCATAGCTACTGTCACCCGACCTCCGCATAGACTGTCGAGGGCAGATACCTCTTTTCCTTTGCCATCCCTGTTTAACAGGAATACCTCAACTTTACCTCCTTTTTTTCTTAGGTCAGACAAATCCCGGAACAGAATTTCTTGAAGCTCCTTCTCCACCGTTAACTCCAATCCTGCGCCACCTATAGTTCCGAACTTTTCACCCGAGGAGCTGATTGCTAGCCTTGCTCCTGGTTTCCCAGGAACGCTCCCGCTGGCCTGGACCACCGATGCAATGGCGACTCTTTCTCCAGCCTCTATTCTCTTGATGGCCCAGTTTAGGACTGCGACAGTCACAAAGGTCCGTCGGGGTGTCAACCTTTGGAGTTGTGTAGATGATGAGATACGTCTGAGTATCTCTCGGAATTAGAAAGATACGTCCAGAATCAAAAGCGCGACCCCCAAAATTAGGGCAGGAATAGTTGTATGTAGCGTGGCCCAAAGGCTAGCTACCCTGTGTCTAACCAAAAGTGGAAAAAGAGCATCTCCGTCTTGGCTGATCGCATTCGCAGCCAAAGCCGGGAATGAGATCAGATCCTTTGTATAGGCGGTAATGGCAATAATTTGAGGTCCACAACCGGGTATTAATCCAATGAAAGAAGCGACTACAACTGCAAAAATTCCATCACCATACTTGGCTAAGTCTGCTTCGTTGGTCCCCGAGAATAACATGGTAAACTCGAAAATCAGGTAAGCAGCCATGACCCAGAACGTGACAAATGCAGTTTCACTTGCAGAGTGTATCAATGTCTCTCTCATCGAATAGAGTTTGTCTCCAATAGAAGCTTCTGTATCGTCACGAATCCAGGTTTTCTGAGATAGATACAGGATTATTGACAAAGTTGTACCTATCAAACCTATCCAAGTTATGAAACCATGTAACGTAAATGGATTATATTCTATTGAAAGCTCAAAATCAGGATCTTGAGAACTCCAAACAAGTAACATTACTGCGAATACTAATCCAATTAAGGTAACTATCCACCACAAGGTATAACCTTGGTGAAGAAGGAAATATCCCGGGTCGCTTTCATCTTCCCTTCCAAGATCATCAAAGACGGTTTGCGTATCTTCCAAATCCTCTAATTTGATTATTTCCTGGTCCTTCGTAGATTCGGATCTAAGTAATAATCCGCCAAAAGGGCTCTGTGGCGTGATGCTCAATCCATCTATGAGATAGCCCCACGTAACTCCTGTCACGAAGGAGATGACATGCACCGCTACTGCGGGAGCCACGAAAGAGGAGTCAGTGAGAGCAGCACCAATCAAGACGAACGCAGCATCCCCGAGGGTTGCGATCAGAGTGGCTATTACGGTTCCATAACTGACGAAACCCCTAGTGTACATTGGCATGATTACAATGGCTCCGCCACAACCAGGAGTGATGCCCATAATGGCACCGATTACAGGCTGCCATCGCCTTTTCGATCGAATCACGTCTACAAACCTTCCAGCGGTAATGTACTGTAACCAACTGAACAGTAGAACCATCGCAGCAACAAATACGGTTACGGCTAGAAAGGCATCTCGCATGCTCACAACTACCACTTCGATTACTTCAGCAGAGGTTGGCATTACACATTCCACTCCAAGTTTGTATAAATCATTTGACATCTTAGCATGAAGGAATCCGATACTCCATTTTCTCGATTTTGAAATAGGACTCATCAAATTCAATTAGTTCATAACCCAGAATTAGAAATGGATAATTTCTATTCTATTCATTAACCAATTGTAGTTTCTCCTGTAGATTAATTATATCCTCTGGAGTATCTATGTTTAGATCTAGAAATCTGTCTAGAACCTCGAATCTACTTGCCTCGATTACTTCTCTCAATGGTGAATTTGCTGAACTTTTCCTTACCTTGTCGACATCTTGGAAAGTCAGCACTAGGGGGTGTCCCCCCCTGCCTTCCTTCATAGGACAGCAGGTCTCTTCTGAACAAATTAGACGACCCAGAGTGGAATCTGAGAATCCTGGCCGATCGACAGGAACAACAAGCAATCTGTAATCCTCCACTCCCGAGGAATCAATACTGTCAATCCCCACTTTCAGAGAACCTGTTCTCCCTTTGTGCGGATTTCGGTTTAGGATTACATTCACATCACTCACCATTTTGGAAATTTCCGCAAAATTTGATTCATTTGCAACTATGGTGATATTGGCCACACGATCCGATAATCTTCGTGAAATCCAACTGATGAGTGTCTGAGAACCGACATCAACCAATGCCTTATCCATGCCAAGCCTACTGCTTGAACCAGCCGCAAGAATTACGCATTCCACACTATCGCTCCCAAAACCTGACTAGCCTATCTTGCTAAAATAATACGTCTAGGAAACCACCGAGATATGTCATGTAGAATAGGTAAGTTATGATCATCATAGTTCCAATATTTTTGGTGAACTCCTTTCCAGATATGAGCATCCATACTACGAATCCCGAGGTTGCCATCACCACTAAGATGTCTCTCTGAAACTCTACATCGACAGGAATTCCACTCCCAACAATACTCGCTATTCCAATTATCCCCATGATGTTCATAACATTGGAACCTAGTACGTTTCCTACGGCAACCCCTCCTTGCCCCCTAATCCCAGCTACTAGTGTAACAGCCAGTTCGGGCAATGAAGTCCCCAGTGCTACCACCGTCAGACCAATAACGGCCTCCGAGACTCCGAAAGTCTCAGCAATACCAGTTGATCCCAATACAAGTAATTCAGCACCAAACCAGATCATCCCACCACCCATAACACAGAAGGGGATAGCAAGGGACATTTTGTTTGGTAGCCATGAGTCTTCGAACTCATACTCATCTTCTCCCGATATTGCAACTGAGTAGGTGTAGTAGTAGTAACCAATCAGACATGTCAACATCACGACGCCCCCTAGAAGAGGAACTTCTCCAAAATAAACGAATATTGCCATGAACAGAGTGGCTACTACTACTGCAATCGCATCCCTGTTTACCCCTATTTCTCCATCAGATTTAGCCCCTAAGACAGCTGCCGCTCCCAAGACCAACATCACGTTTGCGACATTAGAACCTAGGACTCCTCCGATTGCAATATTTGGTACGTCACTATCAATAGCCTCAATCGCAACAGCCAGTTCGGGTAGTGATGTTCCAATTGCTACGACTGTGAATCCCACTACTAGAGGCGATACGTTTAGGCCCTGGGATATCCTTGTAGCTCCTTGAACCAGAGCCTCCCCCCCGAACATTAGCAAAGCAAACCCGATAAGGACGTAAGCAACGTCAACTACAGCCTCATCCATATTCTACTCCTGAGACATTTCACAATTTACTCTTTTCCAGACATTTGGTTGGATTTCATTTTGTACATGCTCTCTCGATATGCCTGGAAACCACTTCGACACTTGGTATAGTATGGTCCTCAAGTGTTGGTGAGAAAGGAACAGGAGTATCCAATGCTCCAATCACTACGGGAGGGGTTTCTAACCTCCAGAAAGACTCTTCGATAATCCTGCTCGAGACTGTATGACCAAAACCACCAGTCCACTGCGACTCTTGTAGAACGATTAGTCTGCCAGTCTTGAGAACCGAGTTGATACATGTCCCAGAATCAAAGGGAACGAGAGTTCTCAGATCCACAACTTCGACTTCAACCCCCCTTTTCGACACATTCTCTGCTGCCTCAATTGCAACGTGTACCATGGCACCCCAGGTGACAATTGTGAGATCCTCGCCTCCTCTGACTACTCTCGCTTTGCCAATTGAACTATCTCCATTTTCTAGCCCATTCATTACAGCCTCTGTATCCACTATTTGATTGATTGATTTCCCCCAGCCAGTTATGCCCCCTCTAAGTCCGTACAACCCAATATGCTCTAGATAGACAACAGGATCTGGTAGATGGTGTGACTCAATAAGCAGGTCATAAGCATCCTGAGGATTACTTGGAGTCACAATGATCAATCCTGGATCGTTTGTTAGCCAAGATTCAATCATGTTAGCGTGAAATGGCCCACTCCTGGTCTTAGCTCCTAGGGGAATTCGCACTGTCATCGGTACCTCTGCGCCCCATCTCCATCTCAATTGGGCCGCATTGTTGACTAGGGGGTTCATTGCTAGTGCTGCAAATCCTCCGAACTGTATCTCTGCCAGTGGCCTCATCCCTCCCAGGGCTGCTCCTGTCGCTGAGTGGATAATTATGGCCTCAGATAATGGCATATCGAGAAGTTTTGATTGATGACCCTTAGCCTTGAGCCCTAGATTCATTCCGAATGCACCTGCTACTTCCATATCCTCGCCCATGAATACCATCTTATCGCCGAATTGGTCTGCAAGTGCTGCCATGCCATTCTGAATTGCTCTACTGTAACTCCAAGAATTGGGAGCATCGGAAAACTCTATTGAGAACTCCCCAGAATCTAGACTGGTATTCGAAATAGCCCCTGCCCCGTCAATCCTCCGTAGTTGCTTCTCGTGGCTTGTCGCGTCCGAGATTGATGTAACTCCTTTGACAACCGAATTTCCCTCCGGCCACTCCATTTTTTCCAATTGGCTCCTGGCTGACTCCACCAGACCTTCTTCTTCCATCTGAATGCGGTTGAGTTTTTGTTCGCCCACTCCCAGTTTAATCAATAACTCCCTATGGTTTGGGAGAGGATCTTTCTCGGACCAGTATCGCAGTAACTCCCGATCAACATAACCCGGGGGGTTGCCGCTTGATGCTCCTAGATACAAATCATCATGGTGATGAGCGTGCCCACAACCTCTCATTGTTTCCACGTGGATCAGCGTTGCTCCGCATCCATCCGTGGCGAACTCCTTAGCAACTGCAGTAGATGCATAGAATAGCGCTGGGTCAGATCCATCGATAGTCCAGGCGGGGATCCCCATTGCATGCCCCTTGTCACCGAATGTCTCTGCTCCTGATTGAGCAGAATTGAGTGTATCAAGTGCTATCTGATTATTCTGAATCATGAAGCAAATAGGCAAACCACGAACTCCAGCGAAATTCATTGCCTCCCAGAACTCTCCGCTACTGCTACAACCCTCTCCTACAGGGGCTAAGTGGAATCTACTAACTCCTAGCCTACTTGCAGCCAGTGCCACTCCCGTGGTTGTTGCACTTGCAATAGGCAATGGTGCAGTAGGAGGCAGGATCCCTTTCTCCCAGTTCCCTATATGCAGGTCTCTACCGCCGCTTCCTTGAATTCCACCGTCCATGTAGGACTCTGCCTTGCCCATTTGGGCAGAAAAAACCTCGATGGGAGTCTGCCCCATTGCAAGTGCTAGACCCATATCTCTGATCATTGGGGCTACAATGTCTGCATTCTGACGGTTTTCTTTTGGCAAATCAACTGCGCGCGTCATAGCCGTAGCGCAAGCCACCACTCCTTCCTGCCAGGTTGATCTGAAACCCTTTCCTCCAAAACTACCTCCATCTGGAGTGGGCAAACCATTCGTAAAGAGTTCCTTCAACTCCTCATCCACTAATCTTGTCCGAATCATTCTTCTCTGCCATTCAATTCTATTTTCCACAGTAATTGAAGCATAATGTGCAATCCTTCTCATGCAAAGTGTCAGATCAATCAGCAACCTGTCCAATCTTCTCTTTAGGAAGACTTCACCCTGCCTCATCGGTATGATTTCTGATTTCGCAAGCTCAGATAGATCGGGCTCCAACGTCCTTTCTAGGTATCTTTCCTCTATTACTCTCATCAATTCCTGAGAGAATTCATGAAACTCTTCACCCGTCATTTTCTCTTTACATTTCATTGAATCCCAACATTCTGAAACAGAATTTAGATGGCCATCGTGTCTCTCTGTTACAAATTCTAGCAAACTCTTCTTGGCTCTTTTTGACTTCAGCTTTGATGGAAAAGTCAATGCATTTGGAGGAATCCATCCTACGCCCCGAATTTTCGGAATATTAGACTGCAATTCCTCATTTTCATTCTCATTAACAGCTGCGATGGAATCTGCAACAGGCCCCTCATTTCTTCTCCGAACCTCTTCTTCTAGAGATATCCAATCCTTTGGATTCCTTTCCCAAATTTCGACGTTCCGCACCCTGCCCTTCCCTGAGGCAGACCTATCGAGGGTCGTTCGAACCCTTTTCCCGCATCCCGTACACTTACGATCCAATTTGTTTGACTTATCTGACCTAGTCTTCCAGGTTTGGTGAAGTTGGCATTCAGGGCACTTCCAAATTCCAACTCTCGCCATATTGTTTTGAATCACGAATGAGCCTAGTACAACAATATTGGCCTAGATTTTCATATTTTACCACAATTAGTAATATTATGTGGTATTAAATAATTGTAAATGGATTTTTTACCACAATTAAAACGAATATTAAGTATATATTTACCACATATATTGAATAAATATAAAATTAAACTATATTTATGATTAATTACCACAATAAAAAGGTATATTGTGATAATATATACCACATTAATATTTAACTATAGTAGAATCTACCTCATCTGACCAGGAATTAATTCCCCCCAATAGATTGTAGATCATACCATTGCACAATCCGGAATCCACAATGAACCTGGCTACTGCATCAGACCTCTGTCCACTTCGGCAATAAACCACAATATCACCTTGCGAGGGCAACTCTTCCAATCTGGAAGGTATTTCTAGATGCATTATTCTAGAATCAGTACCCCCAATTGACGAAATTTGTTCTTCATGGGATCTTCTAACATCAAGTAGGAATGGGGCCCACCCCTCATTTCTTCTTTCGGAGAATTCCTTAGCACCTATCTCAGAAAACCCCTTCTCTTGTTTTTTTGAGAGAGATGTTACCTTTTCTCGTTCGGTGTTCAAAGAAAACTCAAGTTTTCTGAAATCCATGGTCAAGGCATCGATTACTAGCAATTCTCCGGACAGACAGTTTCCAATACCAAGAATGATCTTGATCGCCTCAGTAGCTTGGATGGTTCCGACAATTCCGGGAAGAATTCCAAGAACTCCTGCCTCTGAGCAATTAGGTGCTAATTCTGGCGGCGGAGGCGATGGAAACAAATCCCTGTAGTTGGGACCGTCCTTGAAATTGAATGATGACACCTGTCCCTCAAATCTGTGAATACTACCAAAAATCCAAGGTTTACCTAGAATCTCGCATGAGTCACCAATCAGATATCGCGACTCGAAATTGTCTGTACCATCAATAACTACGTCAAATTTGGAAATTATCTGAATCGAATTTTCACTAGTTAGTTTCTCTTCAATTTCTTCTATCACTATATCTGAATTTAACTCAGAAATCCATTCCGATGCGGACTTAACTTTTGCACTTCCGATAGAAGAAGTACTGTGAATTATCTGTCTCTGCAAATTCGATGAACTGACTTTATCATTGTCAACAATCCCTATTCTGCCCACTCCAGCAGCGGCTAAATACATCAATGCCGGAGAACCAAGACCCCCTGCACCTACCACAAGAACTGATGATTTCAGCAATTTCTCCTGGCCCTCAGAACCAACCCCCGGAAGGACCAGGTGTCGTGCATATCTATCCCTCTGCTCCGGACTAAGATGGCCTGACATTGTCATCGTGAAAGGGGGTCCAATCAAGGTACCTTCGGTCCTCAATCTTGCTCTTCCAACCATTTTTCTGCATCAATCGCAGCTTGGCACCCCATGCCAGCCGCTGTAATCGCTTGACGATACCTTTTGTCGACAACATCCCCTGCAGCAAAAACTCCTGGAACCTCAGTCATTGTATTCTCCTTGTGGACTATGTATCCCTCCGAGTCAGTCTCAATCTGTTCTCCTAGGAATTGAGTAATTGGTTTGTGACCTATCGCAATAAATGCACCAGCGCAACTAATCTCCTCCTCCGATCCATCTCGTGGATCCTCCAGTACCGCTCCAGTAAGGCCTTGTTCGCCCGCAATCCATTTTTTCACTTGCCTAAATGTCTTGATTTCTATTTTAGGATGCTTCGCTGCTCTTTCGTACATGACCTTTGACGCCTTGAACACATCTCTCCGGTGGATGACAGTAACCTTACTCGCAAACCTAGTCAGGAAAGTAGCCTCTTCCATCGCTGAATCACCTCCTCCAACAACAATGATCTCCTCGTCTCGGAAAAAAGCACCATCACATGTTGCACATGTGGAAATCCCACGCCCTTTCTGCTCCTCCTCACCTTCTGCTCCAAGCCAAATTGCTTCTGCACCAGTGCAAATAATCAGTGAATGAGCACTGAACTCCTCTCCTTCGACCCAAACCCGAAAGGGTCGTTCGGAAAGATCGACTCTTTCGACATTCTTGTCATGAACCTCCAAACCGAACCTTTCGGCTTGCTCCCTCATATCGATCATCATTTCGGGCCCGCCTATTCCCTTGGGGTATCCGGGGAAGTTCTCAACATCTGATGTTAGCATTAGTTGACCTCCGGACATGTAGCCTGCGAACATCAATGGATCCAGCAGGGCTCTAGCCGTGTATAGGCCTGCAGTGTATCCCGCAGGACCAGAACCAACAATGATCACACTTCTGACATCCTCTCCCATAAGTTACCGAGGTGTAAGGCATCCCTTGAATCTTGACAGTCAGAAATCCCGCTCTATTTTGATAAAATAGAGAAAGAAATCGTAATATAACAACCACCAAGCGGCCAACTCATGCCAAAATACATGTATTCTGGAAACTACACTAAGGAAGGTGCCGCTGGCCTACTAAAAGATGGGGGCAAGGCAAGAAAGGAAGAAGCGATGAGGATTGTTGAAGCGATGGGAGGGTCACTAGAAGCCTACTACTGGTCTTTCGGCGAGATGGATTTCATGATGATTGCCGATGTCCCACAGGCAATGGCAGTGAAGTTCTCTCTCCACGTTGGAGCATCTGGAGTTTTCAATGGAAAGCTGACACCTCTTATCACCGTAGAGGATATGGACGAAGCCACTTCGACTGAATTGCCTTCTATGAGCCTTCCTGGCCAGTGAAACCTTCACTCACTCTGACATTGCTGCTACTGCGCCAACTGCCGATCTGGCATGAGGCTCAAGTCTGGGCTCGATATGCTCAGGCTCCGCTCCCGGACCTATGATTCCCAATCCTATGGGCTTATTATGCTTGATTTGAAGTTCAATCACGGACTTAGTGACCGACTGCCCCATCACTAGGCCATGGTCGGTCTCTCCTCTCTCGATAATTCCCAACACTACTGCCCCTTGTACTTCGTTACTCTGAAGCATCCTATCTATTGCCAGGGGGGCTTCCATCGATCCAGGCACCCATACGACTTCAGAAACTTCCCAATTTTTCGAACTAGCCTCATCAATAGCAAATTTCAGCATCCTCTCAACTTGTTCCCTGTGGAAAGAGCCGCAGACAATACCTAGATTCAAGATTCCACCCCCATCTTCATCATTGCCTCTACCACTGCCTGCGTCCTGGAGTCTATCTCTATGTTCACCAAATCTCCCTCAGATTTATTCCCAATGCTAGTTATCCTGAGTGTCTCAGGGATTATGTGCAGGAAGAAACCACCTTCATCGCATTTTCCTACCGTCAGAGACATCCCATCAACTGCGATGTAACCCTTCTCTAGAACGAATTGGTTACACCCTTCTGGAATAGAGATCAGAAAATCTACTCCTTCCCCTACCTCTTCTCTTTTCAGAATCTCTGCCGTACCAATAATATGTCCTGAGAGGATGTGACCGCCCAACTCATCTCCAAGACGTAGCGATCTTTCCACATTTAGCAAGTCTCCAACCCGCCTTTTGGAAAGTGTAGTTCTGCTCAATGTCTCAGAAATCGCGTCAAATGAGACAATCCCGTTTTCTAAACCCACTACTGTCATACAAACTCCGTCTAAAGATACACTTGCACCTTTTTCCAGGTCAGTATCGAATCCGCTTAGGTCCACAGAAAAAGTACGTACTGAATCGTCACCACCAATCTCCACTATGGGAGCAGTTCCTGCAACAATTCCAGTAAACATTCTAATCTTCCTCGTAAGGTCCACCCTCTGTTCCGGGCCACAGATCAAGGATTCTTGCGATAATCTTCCTAGTCCCATCTAAATCGTCAGATAGGCCTTCTACCCGTGTTACTTCTACGTGTTCGAAACCATGTCGATCCAATCCTTTCCTAATTGCATCTATAGAGTGCTTCTGGTCATACCCTAGTGCGATTACATCCGGATCTATCTGCTTGAGAATCTCGAAAATAGGAACTCCAGGGGGGTTTCCAATTATTGCCTCATCTACGGGTTTCAGGCCTTCTACCATCCTTCTCCTCAAGTCCTGACCTGTCACTGGCTCGTGTTTCTGTTTTCTCACCGTTTCATCATTGGCGATTACGACAACTAGTTCCTCTCCAAGCGATTTCGCTTGCTCTACATAGTGTAGATGGCCTGCATGTAGTAGATCGAATATCCCAACCGCCATCACCCTAGTCATCATCCATCCTCCTCTGATGCCTCGCCTAATCTTTTTCATTGAAAATTATAGAAATCTGCTCGCCGGTTATCATTGGAATCTCATGCCTTTTCGCGTATGTTCTAGCACCTTCCAATGACAAAGCGCCATCTCCATCCGGTTCGAGCATCTCCGCACCGATCGTGCAAGCTGCCAAACCAGCCAATCTCGCAATTGAAACGGCAAGCTCTGTATGGCCCTGACGCGTCTTTAGACCACCGGGAGACTCTCTGCATACCGGGATATGGCCAGGAGTTCTGAATTCCTTCCCAAGCCTTTCCTTCGCCCTAGCTCCATCTTCCCCTTTTTCAATCAGTTCTCCAGATAATTCTCCAAATCTTCTTGTTGTTAGGGATCTGTCCCTATCCGTTATTCCCGTGTAAGTCTCCCTATGGTTAAGAGAAAGGGTGAAGGCAGATCTTGAGTCATACTGGAGGTCATTTGTTACTAGATGGCCTAGAACAGGATTCTCTTCCACCAAAGACTTGTGAGAGTGAATATCTTGTAACCAAGGAAGGCCAAACATTTCCCCAATTTCGTTACCTATGGCTAGGAATAGGAGGCCACCACAGTCGCTTCTGAGCCTTCTAATCACTTCCGGCGTCGCTGCTGCTGCATGCCAAAGAAGATCAGTTTCCATCTCTCGGTAGTCTGAATCGTATATCATCACAGGTCTTCCAGATTTGAAGGCAGATATTGCCTCCCCCACCTCATTGTCCATGTCACGCGGAGAGGCCATAGATACCCGATATTTTCGGTCTAGAAAAAGTGATGTCTTCGAGCCTCTCGCATTGTCTTGTGAGCGGCCCCTCAGAATCGTCGGCCCCATTAAGGGTGGATTTAGCTGGAGGGTGGACGGATGTGCCCCCGTATCCTACAGATTTTGGAGGTGAGGTAGTAAACTTCGCGATCAATCGTAGAGTTAGGGTAAGGAAACGTGAGGAAGTGGAAGATTCTGATTTAGAATTCGACTTTCCAGTGCCTCGTGGTTCCGGCCTTGGCACCAGTTCAGCGATGAATGTTGCACTGGCGGCGCTAAATTTGCCCAGCCAATTAGAGAACCCCGATGAAATAGCCGAGCAGGCGTTCCTTTCAGAGTCAAAAGAAAATCGTTGTGGAAGGCAAGATCATTGGGCCTCTACCTTCGGCGGATTCAATCACCTTCTTTTTATTGGAGACTCGGTAGAGAGAATGCCTTTCGAGCCGATGAAGTCCTCATTGAATTGGCTGAAGAAGCACCTGGTAATTGCTTACTCAGGAAATAGCAGGAATTCAGGGGAAATCCAGGAATCAGTATGGTCAAGTTACTCAAATGAGGACGAGGGAGTAATCCAAGGTTTGCACAAGATAAGGAGTTCTGCGAGAGAAATGGCAAACGGTTTGCAACAGGATAGGAGAGATTTGGTAGTTTCCTCTTTGAGGGGGGTCTGCGAGGGCGTCGATATGATCGACCCCACTATACACGACCCGTTTCGCGGTGTAGTCGTGCCTCTGATTGAGTCAGGATCGATCGTGGCTTGGAAGGCGCTAGGAGCCGGTGGAGGGGGGTGTTCAGCTTTGCTTTGCTCACCTACCGGTAAGGAATATGCCACTCAGTACATCGAGGATGAGGGTTGGCAAATTCTGGATTGGGACTTCGAAGAGCAAGGAGTACAGGTTATTGGATGAGTATTATAGTCCTAAATCTCAAACATGACCATTTGTCCGGGCACCTATGGCCGGACGCAGCTCGATGTTCTTTCCCCTGGCTCTATTGGTCCTAATAGCTCCCCTGGCGTCTTCCTCAATTTGGGTAGAAGAAGTTCCTAAAGGCGGTTTTGATGCCGAAGGAAAGTGGGCCCAATCAGTGGAGTCAGACATACATTGGAAATGGTGGACACATTGGAGCAGAGACAAGGATTCCAACTCCATTGACGACAGACTAGAATGGCTAATTGAGCAGCCGGAGGAAGTCAAGAGGGATTGGTGGAGGCGTGCTCCGGAAGGACATGCTAGGATCTTCGTAGACTACGACCACCACCCAACAGATGCCGATATCTCTGCCTTAGAGTCACTAGGGGTCGAAGTTACTTTCAGGTTCGGATACCTCAATACTGTCTCGGCCACCTCGCCCGTGTCCTCAATATTGGATGAAAATGGGATCAGTTCACTCAGTGGGGTTGTGATGATCGAGGATCTTGGACTGGCTGAGACAAACATGCACGAAGCCGTTCCCAACATGGCCGTTGACACAGTCTGGAATGACTTCGGACTAGACGGAACAGGCTCTGTAATCGCAATTCTCGATACCGGAGTTCGCGGCGACCATGAGGGGCTTAACGACATGGACGATGACCCCTTTACCTGTATCGATGACCCTCCCGAGCCAGATCCTCTGGATCCAGAGCCACAGCCAATCCCCTCGGACTGCGATCCGAAGATTATTGCTTTCTTTGATGCAGTTTTCACCGATGAAGAACAAGACCCTTCCACGTCATATGATTCGGGCACCCATGGTACCCACGTCGCAGGAATTGCCGCTGGTTCCGGTGGTGGGCAGACAGATCCAGGAACCGGTTTGCGGTATGTCGGTGCAGCTCCGGGAGCCTACCTGATCAACATCCTAGGTTGTTGCGATGGCGATATCGAGGATGTGATGCAAGGTGCCCAGTGGGCCATTGACAACAGGGACAAGTACGGTATCGACATAGTCACCTCCTCCTTGGGAGAACAGCAGTTCGAGGTTCACATCGACAATGACGGGAGCTCCGCTTGGAGCCGTCAGATGGATATGGTAGTTGAGGCCGGAATCATAACTACTCTCTCGGCGGGTAACGAATTCGGTGGAGCGACCCTTGCTGGGTGCAACACAATTGACAGCCCAGGCGACGCAGAGCTACCAGTCACAGTGGCCAGTCTTGACAAGGACCTAGGCCTCGCGATTTACAGTAGTCGAGGGTACACCTCGGACTTCCGAGTAAAGCCGGATGTCGCTACGATAGGTTCCAGCATCATGGCTCCCGATGCAGCGACTCAGGATGGGTACACGAGCAAGTCAGGAACTAGCATGGCCACGCCACTTATGGCCGGAATCGCTGCACTGATGGTTCAAGCGAACCCCGATTTGACTCCGACAGAGTTCAAGGACATCATCTCAGCTCACTCTATCGAGAGAGACATCCAACTCTTGAACGACCCAGGATTCAACGACTGTAGCGTACTAGAAACTCGTCCTGACAACGAGTTCGGTTTCGGCCAGGCAGACCCAACTGCCTTCGTCGAGGCGGCTGGGAGCATAGATAGATCCCTGAACGTCTCAATGGAAGTCTCCACACTTCAAGAAATAGGGAACGAGAGCTATGTCACCGGAACCTCCAGTGGAGCAGCCCCAGGCACCGGCTTGGTTGAGATCAAGGTAGGCGGAGGCCTTTGGTCGGGAGCCGCTGATCTCTCAAAGGACGGGGACTGGTCATCTTGGAGCATAAAATTAGACCCTCATGAAAAATCCGGAAACTCGACGATTTATGCAAGGCTGGTAGTTTCGGATGACAGTATTTCTCCAGTTGACGCTAGGAGGGTGATTCTTCTCGATGCCCAATTTTCCGGCTCATCGTCTTCCTCGACATTGACCAACCTAGGTCCAATCGCCTTCTTTGTACCCTTCCTCCTAGCAATAGCCCTAGTTTTGTTCGTCGGTAGGAGGGAAGAATGGCTCCAAACAGCGACTTCTCAAAGCGACGAAAATCATGAAGATTCGGCTTCGTCTGTAGAGCCAGAGGAAACCTTGTCTTGGTCTGAGAGGATGTCGAAAAACGTATCTGAGCTAGGCAAGGGAGGGGCGATAACCGAGAACCCAATCAAGAGAGTACTAACCCTTTGCCTACTCTACTTCGCCCAAGGGTTGCCACAGGGTTTCGCAAGCGTAACCTTTGCAGCATATCTCGTGGCAAATGGGGTTTCAGTACCCGAGATAGCGATTCTGTTCGCAACTGTCTCTCTCCCCTGGACCTTCAAGTGGATATGGGGGCCCCTGGTTGACTCCATTTACATCGAGAAGTACGGCCCCCGAAGACAATGGATCGTATTCGCCCAAACCGGAATGGCACTGACCCTTGGCTCCTTGCTTCTGGTTCCGGACTTGAACGGGCAGATCGACCTAGTTGCGCGAATCCTATTCGTCCACAATATATTCTCTTCCCTGCAGGATGTGGCAACCGACGCTCTCGCAGTGGAGGTCCTCGAGCCCGATGAGGTAGCTAGGGTGAACGGGCTCATGTTCGCCGCAAAGAGGGTTGGAATCATCTTCGGAGGGGCGGTCCTGGGGGTGTTAATCACCAAGATAGGAATCTCTGGAGTAATAGCCGCGCAATTAGTGATGCTCGCATTCATCATAATGGTGCCACTTCTCATGGTCGAGAAGCCAGGCGTCCAACTGTTCCCATGGTCAAGAACTACGGATGTCACAGACTCGCTCGATTCAAGGACAGACTCCGGGGCATTGGTTGCAGAGGTGGTGGATGACTCAGAAGAGGCTCCATGGGAGGAAGAGGAAGAGTTCCGAGTAGCAAGAATAGTCGGCTACAGTATTGCCAACAAGCGAGTATCAATCTCCTCCTTCCTCGCGGTTTCGGGAGCGTGTATCTGGCTATTCGGCTTCGTGATGGATGTCTTCACGGTAGACTGGGGCTTCGGTAAGAACGTCCGAATAGGATTCCCGGCCCTAGAGGCAAAACAAATCCTCGGATTTGACCTCAGGCCGTGGTCTGGAACGAATAGGATAAGCCTCGCGCTGATTCTTCTATCGGTGATTTCGACGGGAAGATCAAGGTTCATTTCACCACAATCCGAGGATGCTTTGCCAAACCCGATATTGCTGATGCTTGCTCCAATTGGCGCACTATCCAATTATCTACCCGGAAACGGCAGTTTCGATCCAGAGTCTGTCAGTAAAACAGTAGCAAGAACATCCTTCTATCTGACCAAGGCCTTCTCAGTCAGGTCCGCCTTCCTGCTGGTTATTGCAGGTCTCCTCGGTGAGCTGTATTACTTCACCAGCCCGATTTACGTTGACATCTTCATCAATGAGGCAGGCTGGTCCCAACAGAAGTACAATGGGATAGTCGGTGGTATCGCCTTGCTCGGCTCAGTTTCGGGGCAGATAATCGGCGGGATCCTCGGAGACAAGTTTGGGATTCGCAGAGTAGCTATGGTCTCCTTCTTGGTACTGGCCCTGGCGAATGCCACCTTTGCTTTCCTAGAGCCCATGTGGGGGAACACCTTGGTCATGACAATATACCTGATAGGCCAGTACTTCGTTGCCGGAATCGCCCTGATTTGCATTATTTCTCTATGTATGAGGCTAACATGGAGCAAGGTAGGAGGGACCCAGTTCACAGCATACATGTCCATCCTGAATACCTCGGTCGTTTTCGCATACACACTGACAGAGAGGATGATTTCTGTCTTCAACTACACATCTGCAATCTACATAGGCGCTGCTCTGACCCTCGTCACCACCTTCTTCCTACTCTTCATAGATGAGAATGAGACTGATCGCGTGCTCGAAGGTAGATGGGACGGTGACGATGAATTCGATGACCTAGGGGAATCCCCATGGTGGGATGCCGAAGAAGGGGGCGAGCAGCCTGTCGCAAGTGCATGAAATAATGGAAGTTACGGACGAAGACTTCCTGGTATTCACACAGACAATATGCCCATACTGCACTCGGGCTTTCAGAACCCTAGATTCCAAGGGACTAACTTACTCCGAAGTGAATCTGGATAACTTCGAAGGCCTTCGAAAGGAAGTCGTGATGGAGACCGGCCATAGGACAGTCCCTGTGGTTTTCGATATGCGAGGAGACGCTCCCATATTCGTGGGGGGGTCAGACAACCTTCTAGAATACCTCTAGAGTGTCCAGGACTGCGTGATTCCACCGGCAATTCTGACTCTCAAGAACGTCGATCCACCCGTGAAGGTCGCAGTTAGGGTGTATTCGCCAGAAGGATAGGGAATGGTGCCCAGGGTCCCCATCTCACTAGCTCCCGGACCCCAAATCCTCTCAAGTACTGAGATTGACATATGGTCCCTAAGCGTAAAGGAAATGGATGAACCAGAACCACATTCTGCGTCCATGAAGTAGATCATCTCATCCCAATCCCCATCACTAGGATGGTCGTTGACGAGGAAAGTGTCCCTAAACTCAATATCATTGCCGGGGTCTTCCCATGTTTCGCTGAATAGGTCCCCCCCTCTGACGAAGTAGACGTCACCAGTGTGCCCAGAACCCGAGTCCGACAACATCATCCTAAGGTTCGAGGTTCCCGAAGCATCCTTCCATGTGAATGACTGGAAGAATCCAATTTCGCTGTCAAAAACGTAATCCAGCCTAGAACCATCGTCAGAGTTGGCGATTACTACTGCAGTACTACCTGCTATATCGGAAACGAAAGCACTCCACTCAATTGAGAATAGGGTGAATGACCATGAGTCCCCCTGCTCCATTGGGAAACTGAGCACTTGCTGGGGGGCTCCGTTTTCGAAAGCACCTAGATCGGTGTGGGTAATCCTGCCAAGGAAAGGGTTGTGGTTCAGTACGGCATGTCTCCTTGCTTCAGTTAGACTAGAAATCGCTAACATGTACGCAGTCCCGTCTT
>CACAAP010000003.1:0-65671 GCA_902530535.1 uncultured Candidatus Poseidoniales archaeon | reverse complement strand
AATGGCTTCCACCTGAGCCGTTGGGAAAGGGAGGCGTTCACTGAGAGAGTCGATGGTCTGGGGGCCTTCTGAGCCGAGCATATCAAGCAGCTTCAACCTGAGACAATCCAATGGGTCAGAAAGTTGCTTTTCCTTCCATTTTGACGGCTCTCCCCCCACAAATCCTTCTCCGACCTCGTAGCTTAGTCCACCGGTGTACAGTTCCCTAAGGTCGTCCATCTCGGCAGCTCCAGCCACTGCAAGGCACCCCAATGTCCCATGGACTTCGGTCATCCTCATAGAGAACCATTTGTCGTCAATCTTCTCTAGTCCGGTGCCTCTAACCTTAGTAATCAGGCCCCTCTCTGCGAGTTCGTGGACCCAGGCTCTGAGGGTCTCGAATTCGATATCCTTTAGCTTGTCGCTGTACAACGGGTGAGTAAGTTGCCTCTCCAAGCCACCACCCATATCCATTAGTCTGAGGAGTTCATTGGCATTCTTTGGAACTGAGACCTTTGACTGATAGTACTGGGAGAGCTTTTCTCTATCCAGTTCGGTAGCGAGGGAACGCGCGCCTAATAGTCTCCTCAAAATCTCTGGGTCTACGTCCTTGATTAGGTATGCTCTAGTCCTAAGAGAGAGGAGGTCCTCAAACGAGGACATGAAAAGAGTTAGTCCCAATGGAGACGGGATCTTCACCCTACGATGAACGATTCTTACATCCTCGCTACCCATTCTCTCCATGAATTGTCTAAGCTGGTCCATCTCCAGATCGGTGGTAAGGATTTCACTCATAGCCTCCCTGACAATTACTGAGTCGTCCATGGTGCGGTGCCGATTCATGATCTGCTCGGCTTTGAGTTGGAATTGCTTGGGACTTACTTCTTCGGCCCCTATTCTTCTCGGGTTTAGCATGCTCCTTGAGGAGACCTCTCTGAATCGTTTGGCAAATAGTTGAGAGTCTATCAGATATTTATTCAGAATTTCCTCGCTCCCTCTGCTACGAAAAACCTCGGGTATAGATGAAATCTCCACCTCATGACTTAATTTGGCCATGAACCCATTCTCGTCGAATGAAAGTTCGTGAACCGTAATCTCGTCCCTGACTGCCATTCCTGCGAAAAGGTATCCGAGAGCGAGGTTGAATGCTCGACCCCTACAAGTAGTTACGACATAGGTGGGCAATGGAGCTTCGACCTGTTCGACGAGGATTCTATCTTTGGAAGGAACTTGGAACGTAGTTGCTGAGTGCTCATCCAGAAATTGGGAAAGTGCGTTGGCTACTGGCTTGTTCAGGCCTAGAACATCGATTAGGAAGGGAGTGATCGAGTTCCCCCTCCTATACTGGACAGTTAGGATGCTGAGTAGTTCTAGGACCTCGAAACTTAGTTCGCTGGTCCTGCTCATAGCCTCTCCTGTCCATGAAGGGATGGTGGGCCTGAATCCTGTCGCGGGCGTGACATTTACCCTAGTTCCAATTACACTTGAGACCCTGTAGGTAGACCCTCCAAGGAGAAATACATCCCCGTTCCTCAGGCTTGAAACGAAGGATGAGGAGAGTTGTCCTACCAGCGTGCCATCAGATGTGAAAACTAGATAATTGTTGTCAGGAGATATTGTACCGATATTGGTGTAGTAGATCATCTGGGCGTATCCCCTCTTTCCGAAACGATTCTCCTCCCAATCTACCCATATTCTCCTTTCTTCCTCTAGCAGGTCTAGAACCTCGATGTAATCGTCGTATGGAAGGTTCCGATATGGCCAAGATGCCTGAACCAATTCGTAAGCCTCATC
Organism: uncultured Candidatus Poseidoniales archaeon; assembly: GCA_902530535.1. Lineage (GTDB taxonomy): Archaea > Thermoplasmatota > Poseidoniia > Poseidoniales > Thalassarchaeaceae > UBA36. Next base: position 63,898 of record CACAAP010000003.1, on the reverse strand, counting down.
TATGTCCCATTCTCGAATGATTGTGAGCCCGATTAAGAACTGAGCGAGTACATCTAGGCAATTCTGCGGGAACTTTAGCAAGTCCATATTGCCGGAGAGGATTCCGTTCTGGAGGGCTACAATCTCAAGCAAGTCGTGCGAGGAAGTCGGGAGGAATCTAGCTCTGGGAAGTCCCCCTACTTGGTGTCCAGCCCTCCCTATCCTTTGCAGGGCAGTGGCAATCGAACCTGGGGAGCCGACCTGAATGACAAGGTCAACGGATCCGATATCTATCCCCATCTCCAGGCTGGATGAAGAGACAACGCATCTCAGCATGCCTTCCTTGAGTTGCTGCTCTACATCCAGTCGGATCGATTTGTCCATTGATCCGTGATGCCCCTCTACTCCCTCCAATCCAGCAACTTTGAGGCGTTGGACGAATGTCTCAGTCATATTCCTAGTATTCACGAAGACAAGTGTCGTAGTATGAGACTCGACTAGTTCCTTGATTCGATCAATATTGTGATCTAGAATCTCCTTCACCGGGATCGATGTGAATCTAGGGGTAGGCAAGATGATGTCGAGGTCTAGTTTCCTAGATCCGGAGATCTTTGCTATCGAGACTCTCTGGGTATTTCCCTCGTCTTCCCTTGAATCGCTTGCTACCAGAAATTCAGCAACCTCGTTCAGAGGCTCCATTGTTGCGCTAATCCCGATTCTCTGAACATCAGATTCCACAACAGAATCCATCAATGCTAGACTCAATGAAAGGTGAGTCCCTCTTTTAGTCGGTACAAGAGAGTGCAACTCATCCACTATCAGCCATTTCAAGTCATTCAATAGGGGCCGGAATCTCTTGGATGCCAACGCAAGTCCTAGAGACTCGGGGGTTGTGATTAGGATATGTGGAGGTTTTCTGAGCATTCTCTCTCGCTCTTTCTGGGGAGTGTCCCCAGTCCTGAGTCCCACTTTGATATCCTGAGCCCTTCCGGGTAGGAATCTCTCCTTGATCTCATTAAGTGGCCCTATCAGATTCTTCTGGATATCGTTTGCTAGAGCCTTTATTGGAGAGATGTAGATGCAATGCACTGTATCGGAAAGAGATCCTGCCATTGACTGGCGAACCAGATCGTCAATTATCGAAAGAAACGCAGTTAGGGTCTTTCCGGAACCAGTGGGGGAACACAGTAGTAGATGCTCGCCTGCAAGAATCTGTGGGATCGCCACTTTCTGGGGCTCAGTAAAGTCTGGAAACTTGTCCAAGAACCAATTTCTCACCGGGGATGAAAGTTTGGACAGGATATCCTCAGATTCCGAAATCTCAGATACATACTTTATTTCAGGCATTTTTTCATAGCCACCTTGCGACTCAGGCTATCGATTGGATAAATGAATGCTTCTCTAATTTCAGCGTTTTTCGTACGCAAATGCTGGGGAATCTCCTATGGTCCCACAATAACAACAAGGGCGCTGTATACGAGGATGGCTTGAAAACCACGTTGGTTGTGGTAAGTGTGTGGAAGACAGAGAAAGGATGTCTAGACTTGTCTCACTCCTAAGGCGCAGAGGATTAGTTCTTCCATCATTCGAAATTTACGGAGGAGTTTCCGGTCTTGTTGACTACGGACCAGTTGGTGCAAGGATAAAGAGAAGAGTAATTGATGCCTGGATTGAACATTGGGGCAGCATTACAAACGTTGTAGAGATAGACTCCCCCACTATCACTCCGGAGCCTGTACTTATCGCCAGCGGACATGTTGGAGAGTTCAACGACAAAATGTCAGAATGCAGATCTTGCGGTGGTGCTTTCAGGAGCGATCACCTTGTGGCTGAGTTCCACGAGGCTCCAGACACTCTTAGCTCCAGTGAACTGGATGAGCTGATTGAAAGAGAGGGCGTGCGTTGTCCGAGCTGTGACTCATTAGACTGGAAAAAGGCAATGCCGATGAGTCTAATGTTCCAGACCAGCATTGGAGCAATGGGCGGATCGAGGATCGCATTTCTGAGACCGGAAACCGCTCAGGGAATGTTCATGCTATTCCCTGCCCTATACAGGCACTTCAGACAGAAGTTGCCTTTCGGTGCGATGCAGACGGGGAAGGGATACAGGAACGAGATCAGTCCGAGACAGGGGATGATTAGGCTTAGAGAATTCAATATGGCTGAGCTTGAGTACTTCATTGACCCAGATGACCCGCCGATTGACGACCTCAGCAAATGGCCAGATAGAGTTTGCATGGTCCCCGATCCTGACGGTCCAAGACCCGGAGAATTTGAGATGTCATTCAAGGAAGCGTTAGAGTCTGGAATTGTTAAGCACCCCACTGTAGCGTGGTTCCTGGCAATGACCATGGAGTTTCTCGTGTCTGTAGGGATAGACAGGGCAAAGGTTCGATTCAGGCAACATGCAGGCTCTGAGATGGCTCACTATGCATCTGATTGCTGGGACTGTGAGCTTATGGGAGAGCATGGTTGGGTGGAAGTCGTAGGAATTGCCAATAGGACCTGTCATGACCTGGAATCTCACGAAGAGCTGTCGAAATCGAGTCTTTTACGCGCTTGGAGGACATACGAAAAACCAGTAAAGAAAAAGTCGGAAGTTCTCAAGCCAGTAGGTTCTGTGATTGGTCCAACTTTCAGAGAAAGGGCAGGCGAGGTTTCTTCTGCCCTATCTCAATTACAAGAGATTCCATCGTCATTCCCGTTTGACTTGGAACTCCCGGATGGGACCATGGTGCATATTGGAGAAGATATGGTTAATACCGCCGTAGAGGATTCCATAATTTCTGGGGAATATTTCACGCCACATGTTATCGAGCCAGCATTTGGGATTGATAGGATAATATGGCATATTCTTGATCATAACTACAAGGAAGTGGACAAAGAGGGCGAGGGGTACACGATCTTGTCACTAAATCCCGCGATTGCCCCTGCCGATCTAGTTATTCTACCTCTTTTCGATAAAGACGGAATGGACCAAATGGCTAGGGACATTATGGCACAGATAAACTCATTCAGAGGAATAATCGCAGAAATAGATACCAGCAGATCGATAGGAAGAAGGTATGCCAGGGCCGATGAGATTGGGATTCCTTGGGCAGTGACAATTGATCACCAATCATTAGAGGACAACACTGTAACAATCAGGAGAAGAGATGATCAGAAGCAAGTACGTACCGATCTAGATGGTTTGATTGGTGGCCTGAAATCGGGTTCTTTATCCTCGATGTTCTAGGCTAATCTTCAAGAGTCGCCGCGCGAATTTTCTCTCATGGAGCAGGGCAAGGAGGATGGTGACTGGGCGGAGAGATACCGCCCTTCCACTTTGTCGGATATGGAGGGTAATGGGGATAAGATAAGAAGAGTGAGGATTTGGCTAGAAGGATGGGATTCTGGGAAGGCTCCGAAAAAGAGGGGGCTGCTGCTCTCTGGCCCCCCGGGAGTGGGGAAAACTACGCTGGCACATGCAATAGCAAAAGAGAAGGGTTGGTCGATTGTAGAATTGAATGCCTCCGAGCAAAGGAATGCGGCCGCCATAAGATCCTCTGCAACTAGGGGCTCGCAATACGTCTCACTAGAGAACTTCTCCAGGGGATCTGAAACTACTGGAAAAACTGTGATACTCCTAGATGAGGTAGATCACCTTAGCGGAGGCTTCTCACAGGTATCAGAAGAAAGAATCCACACCACCATGGGGTCAGAAGAAGGACCAGTACTGAAGGGGGACTCGGGGGGGAAGGCGGAGTTACTCAATCTACTCAACAAAACTGAAAATCCAGTAATTATGACCTGTAATGATCCGATGAAGCTCTGGGGGAGAGGGAATTGGAGAAGGAATAGGGATAGGGTAAACAGAGTATCTGAAAACATCATATTCGAGAGAGTCGGGCCTACAGATCTTAGGAGGATAGCCCTAAGAGTTCTTGATTCGGAAAGTGTAGGAATTGATCCGGAGGCTCTAGATGCTCTAATTCGAAGGAATCCCGGAGACCTCAGGGCTCTCGTGAAGGATTTACAATCTCTATCGGTTACTGCAAATGGGCACGTAGACATGGCCTCAGTGAGTGAGCTATCTGGATCGGTACTCAGGGACTCACAGATTAACGTGTTCGAATCCCTGAAAAGAGCCTACAATTCTGATTCGGGCCTTCTAGCATCAGAGGCCATCCTAAACTCAGACAAGGACCCAGACGAGATTCTAGCATGGTTCTCGTGGAACAATCAATCGGTGATTAGCAGCAGGGGTCTTGAGGCGATCTCTGGAGCTATGTGCAACTCGGATTCCTATCTGGCTACAAAATTCACCAATCGTGCTTTCAGATCTTGGTATTGGGGCTCATCATTGCCAACTCAGGCCATTGCAGCGGTCTCTAATTCAAAGAACGATGGGGGCGTCTTCATTAGTTTTCCAGAATTCCTGAGAAGGGGGGGTGAAACTTGGAGGAATATCGACTTGATTGAGAGACTAGCGGGATCCCTAGGAACTAGCAAATCATCATTCAGAGAAGATCTATGGCCTGCTCTTCTGGCGATTCACGATAAGAGCCTCGGAGCATCTGAGAGCGACTTTACTGTAGCGAAGAAGATAGGGATGACGGGGGAAGATCATCTTGCAGTTCTAGGTATTCCGAAGACCAGCAAAGTTGGGAAGACAATACTGGAGGAGTTCGGACAGCTTGAAGAGAAGTTCGAGATAGAGGAGGACGTATCAAAGGACATAGTGGAGGAAAGCAATGATGAGAGCCAATCCACGCTAGATAGTTTTGGTTAGTCTGAATCCCAAGTCCTTGGATGGAGAAGAACGAGTACAGTCAGAAGTTCGAGACGACCTAGCCACATCAATATCGTAGAAGCCAGTAACGAAGGAATACTCATCCCAGCCCATGCAGCAGCAGCACCGGAAGGTCCGAATTCTCCCAATGCGGGACCAGTATTACCGAGAAGGGAGATGGAAACAGAGAGTACATCTGTCATAGTCAAATCTGGCTCTAGGAAGGAAATAGTGAGCATTGACGCTGTGACCAAGACCATCCATGAGCTTACCATTCCAAGAATTATCCAAACCCGCTGCTCATCAACAACGGATCTATTGAACCTAATCGCAACAACCTTCCTTGGCTGAATTATCTTCATGACCTCCCTCTTCGCCAGTTCGAAGGCAATGCGGATCCTAAGCACCTTGAGTCCGCCACCAGTAGATCCAGCACTGGCCCCGATTATCATCAGCAGTAGCAGAACAAATTGACTGAATACTGGCCACTGGGAGAAATCTGCACTAGAGTAACCAGTACTGGTGATTGAGATTGCCTGAAATATGGAGTATCTGATGGATTCCAATATTCCATAATCTAAATCGCTAGAGCGAGATATATTGACTGCCATGGCAATCCATGCGATGAAGACAATTAGCAGATAAGTTCGAAGCTCCTCGTCCTTCCAAATCTCATTCGACCTTCCTGAAAATGCGAAATACAGGAGGCTGAAGTTAATACAAGTTAGAAGCATGAAGAGCATCACAATCGACTCAATAATGTAGTCATCAAACTGCATTATTCCAGAATCAGTTGTTCCAAAACCACCTGAAGGCATTGTTGTTAGAGCATAGTTGACCGCATCGAATGGGTCCATACTAGTCAGTTGTGAGAGGAGTATCGCCTGGAGTACTGTGAGACCTACGTATATCCCCCAGAGTTTCCTAGCCGTGCTCTCGAGAGTAGTTCCAAGGTTCGACACAGATGGCCCTGTCAATTCTGCTCTCGCTAATGCCATGCCCCCTCCTAGGGCCCTTGAGAAGATGAGAAGCCCGAGCATAATGACCCCCATCCCGCCAATCCATTGAGAAACTGACCTCCATAGAATCAGGCTTTTCCTCTGACTACCAAGGCAGTCACCACTGAAATCGTTTAACACGGCGGCTCCAGAACCGCAAACAGGGCTAGTTGCTGGGTCTACAATGGAAGCCCCCGTAGTTGTGAATCCAGACATCGACTCGAACCAAGAGTGGAGTAGCCCATACATCATCTGAGAGTTTGAGTTTGCTCCCCCTGGGTTCCAGAAATCCCCGAAGGGGCCGTGAAACATTCCCCCTAGCCAAAGAGGAAGAGCCCCCACTATGACCACAGGGATCCAACCAAGGGCCACAGAAGCGAATGCCTCTCTATCTCGAACCAGGGATGAAGGCTCAGATACGCCTGAGCGGAAAATCATCAAATAGCCCAATGAAAGTGAAATAGTCGCCGGAAGAGCGAAGGTGCGAATAGCTTGTTCAAATCCCTCGACATAGAGGCTGTAAAGACCGACAACCACTAATGGTACTGAGACGAGCCCGATAGTCCAGCCGAGAATTAGGCTAACTACTCCCCAACGCATACTAGCTCCGCAATATCTCCTCGGCCTTGCCTACATCATCTATCTCAAGAATCAAGTAGAGCCTGTCACCTTCTTGGATGGTTCCGATGTTTTCCTCGATTATGTTGTTGAATGTTCCATCATTATCTAGCCTCTCCAGCATAACTAGGTTAGCCCCAATTATGTCCTCTACTTCTGGCAATTCCTTCCCTAGTAGTCCGTTTCCGGCATTTATCTCAGCAGACATAGATACCAAAGATGGGATTCTGGGAATTGGCTCGTATAGTCCTGGGACATGCATGTGGATGGCTTTGAGAATCGACTTTATTGCCACTCTGCGCTTACTCACCGGCCTTAGTCCAATACGCTGAATTGCCTCTACTAGGGCCCTATCCTTGAGAATTAAGCCAGTTCTGGAAACGCCTTTGTCGAATGTCCTCATAGCTATCGAAATATTCAGATTATCATCACTGAGAGTAGAGATTGCAATATCGTGATCTTCCACTGCGAGTTCGCGTAGAAGATCCTCGTCCTGAGGATCACCGTGTATCACGTCCAACCTCTTATTGACACCAATGCGGGATCCAACTATTGCGTTAGCTGAGTCTAGATCGGGTTCAATGATTACTACGTTCGAGCCCATATTGAGGTAGTGCTCCGCTAGTTTGCTACCGAAGTTGGTTGCTCCGAAAATTGCCACAGTCGGCTTATCCGGCATCTCAGAATTCTCATCCCCGACCAATCGGGCAATCTCACCGAAGAATTTGGTTGAACCTGTAACAAAGACCAACATGTCCCCCTGTTGGATTATTTCATTTCCTGAAACTATTCGCCCCTTCCTGCTACCCGCTTTCATTGCTATGATTCGGGGATAATCCGGATCTTTTGTGGAGCTCGAATTGGCATCTTCGATTGTTGAGCCAACCATAGGAGAGCCAACTGATACAGCAGACTCGACAATCCAAGCGTTATCACCCATTGGGATGATATCAGAAAGGGTAGGGGATACTAATCCGGAGATTAGTTGTTCTACAACATCTGTCGAAGGTGAAACAACAAAGTTTGTACGAGCCCAATTCTCCAACGGTCCGGCACCCCTCGAAGGGTGAGTTATCTCTGAGTCACGTACATTGGCGATAGTGATCAGCCCGGAAGCAGTTCTGTCGCCCACCTGTTCGCTGAACACCCTCTTGGCGAAAGCGCATCCTAAGATGTTGACATTGTCATCATTGGTTGCGAAGACGATGATCTCAGCATCATTGATTCCAGCTCTTACTAGAGAGTCCCTTGATAGGGCGTTGCCCGTTATCAGCAAGCAATCTAGAGATTGGGAGTCGCTAATTGCATTGGGGTCGGGATCGATCATCGCAACTCCTCGCTTCTCGCCTCGAAGCGCTGCGGCAACACCCCGGCCGACCTCGCCGGCACCTGCGATAATCACTCGCATTCAAACAAATGAATATGCGGACTGGATATAATCCTGCGCCATATGTGGAAAAAGGCCTAAAGTGTCCTAGAACGGAACTATTCTTCTGATTCCACGGTTTCTCCCCTAATTCTGGTTTGTGCTCGAGACCGGTTGACGACGGATTGCCGAAGTGTGCGCCTGTATGCCTGTCTGGCTGCTGGAGTCATACCAGACGGCAGCCAAGACTCCTGGGCTGGAAACCAAGACCAAACGACGAATGGGGCCAAGAGAGCGATGGTCAATGGGAAGAAGACAGAAAGCACCGTCACTAGAATAACTACCATCCTAGCGAATGAGGCGTATACAAGAGGTCGAAATCTTTGATTATCCAGAATTCTAGACCCTTGCCAAGTACCTATGGATGCATGCGCTAGGCAGGTAGTAATTGTCAGTAAACACGCTAGAGCGATGTTCTGAGCACTGAATCCGGTACCTTCCCAGACTACTGGATCGAATAGACGTACGTTGAGGTGGGCTGAGCGCATTGCACCGAAACCCAAACCTAGAGTCCATCCGTAAGGGGCGCAAGCCCTCAATCCAACAGTTCTAGTTCTACCGAGCAGAAAAAGTACGAAAGACGATTCAGCCAGAGCTATCATGAAAGCTATCGAGCTAAGTGAGATGATGTTCTGAGATTGATTCCTAACTTCGGCTAGAATTAGTGCGTCGATTGCTGAAGCGGCAAGCACTCCTGAGACAATTCCAAATAACAATGACTTTGCAGCACCAGATAGGTCATAGAAACCCGTCATCCTGGCTATAGTTCCCCTCCAGCCTACGTAGATGCCCAGCAATCCTATTGCAAAAGCCAGTTGCATCTCCCACATCTCAATAGGAGCGTCAGCCACACACTTCCCATGACGCGCACCCTTTCAGTACAGCGGATAAGTAAGCGTCAAATGGCTCGAATAACCAGATAACGTTCAAACGGCACGATTGTAGCCGGACAATATGGCTCTGGAGGGATTCAAGCGTAGAGTTCTAGGATCAATAGGGCTCCTGAAGGGAAAGAGGAAAGTCGATCAGGACACCGTCAAGGATCTTAGCAAGTCACTCAGGAGGGCCCTACTAGAAGCAGATTTCAATGTCAGACAGGCAAAGGAGCTGACTGAAAGGGTAGAAAGGGGGATTTTGGAAGAGGAGTCGCGACCGGGAGTGAAGCTCGAAACTCATGCTATGAACCTCATATATTCTGAACTAGTAAGGATTCTTGGACCGCCTAGGGAGATCAAGCCACACAACCAAACAGTGCTTATGGTAGGCCTCTATGGTCAGGGAAAGACAACCACCACCGCAAAATTGGCAGACTGGTGGAGAAAAGCGCACGGAGCAAAGGTTGCAGTTATCGAAGCGGACGTGCATAGGCCAGGAGCGTTCGAACAACTCAGTCAGATGCTCGAGGGTACTGGCATAGAGGTATACGGAGAGCCTGGAGAAAAGGTTGCATCCCAGATAGTTAGAAATGGCCTCAGCAAGGTTGGAACCGCAGACATCGTGATCATAGACACCGCCGGCAGGGACAGCCTAGATGGGGAGCTTAAGGAAGAACTACTGGAGATTGCAAGTATTGCGAACGCTTCAGAGCGCTTTCTGGTAATTGACGCTCAAGTCGGGCAGGCTGCCGGGCCTATGGCCGAGACCTTTCATGAGTTGGTAGGAGTTACTGGGACAATCGTGACCAAGTTAGATGGAACTGCTAGAGGAGGGGGGGCGTTAAGCGCGGTTTCTACGACAGGTGCGCCGATCGTCTTCGTGGGAGAGGGGGAGAGGATTGGTGATATAGAGAAATTCGAGTCTGATCGGTTCATTTCCAGGCTTCTTGGAATGGGTGACATCAAGGGCCTCATCGACCTAGCCCCCGAGGACCTAGACGAGCAGGAGGCAATGCGCCTGACAAAGAGGTTGATGTCAGGGAGATTCACTCTCACCGACATGTATGCGCAGATGGAGATGATGAGCAAAATTGGAACTCTTGACAAGGTCCTATCACACCTCCCAGACGCTATGTTCGGAGGAATGGGCAATATGGGAGTGGCTCAGAAGAAGCAGATGCAGTCTAACCTGGATAAGTACAGGATAGTTATGGACTCGATGACCCAAGAGGAGAAGGACGACCCCCTGCTCCTGAAGTCGAGTAGAATTAGGAGGATCGCCAGAGGTTCTGGATGTGAGGAAAGAGAGGTCAAGGAACTCATTACTCAATGGAATAGGAGCAAGAAGATGATGCGTGGATTCAGAGGAGATAGGAAGATGAGACGCCAGATGGAGTCCATGATGGGGCTCGATGAAGAGATCGATCTGGGGTGATCTTCTGGAGAGATGGTTCGCTATAATCGGCCATAGGGCTCCAAGCGAAGGGCCGCTTAATCTGAATGACCTTCCTGGTTCTGGAGGCAGGATGGACGTCCTTGTTAGAGCGGTAAATGCTGCCCTGTTTGTCTCACATGGAATTCGCGATTATTGCCATGTGATTCTTCACCTGATGGGAGGAGGAGGTCCGAATAGGAGGATATGGTTCGATGGTACCAGAATAGGGGGATTAAGGCCGGATGAAAGATCAATTGCTGGGCAGATTAAGGGAATAAACAAGCTTCCGATTCCTCCGAGGGATCGATTCAAAGAGTTCTCAAGTGGGATACTGCACTCTGGAGGGGATATCAACCAGACCCTCCAGGATTGGGAGGAAAGAGGGGTTATCCCAGTATTGCTAGATGCTGAAGGGAGAGATTTCAATTCGATACAACATCCCAATGACCTAGGGTTCATTCTATCGGATGATCAGCCCCTTTCGGATCATGACAAGGCCAGTGTTCGCAGTTTATATTCACTCTCGCTGGGAAGAGAGTGGTTGCAGGGGCACTCCTGCATCTCCATAATCCATCATCTCCTTGACGAGTCCTAGATCCATGAAGGCATCCCATCAGCATCCATCACCGTAGACGCTTCCATAATCGATTGCGGGACTCCGAGCGGGTGATTCTGGGGCCAGCTTGCCAAAGGGGTAATCGATGCGCTCCCGGACGCGATTGCATGGCAGTCAGTCATTTCAATTTCCTCGTCGACGATTCTGGCTGCCCCGACCTCAAAGGCCACCCCCATGGATTTCTGATCTATCATGTCAGTCGCGTTGTGGTACCATCTAGCACCTAGGGGCACGGTCTGGAATGTGCCGTTCCAATTTTCAGGGATGTTTAGGTTCAGGAACATGTTCCCCTGCATGAACCATGATCTAAGAGAGTGTGGACCGGTTCCCTCAATCGGCCTTGTCCTCGAACCCGCTGGCCTCAGGATGTTGCTCGGTTCTACTGTGACCAGTTCGGATAGTCTTTCCACCAGAGCCAGGGTTGCCTCTATGGATTGCGAGTAGTCTTGGTGAGAGTATGTGGCTAGGCTTACGGAAAGAGATGGCAGGCCATATAGAGATGCCTCGCGAGCAGCGGAAACCGTTCCGGAGTGAAGAACGTCCACAGAGAGGTTTGGCCCTCGGTTGATGCCGGAAATGCAGAGCCACGGCCGTATCTCTGGTGCCCAGGACCTCAACCCCCCATCGATAGCAACGATGACGCAGTCGCAGGGAGACCCATCGAGCGAGAACACGCGCAGGGGAACTGCCTCGTCGGTCCTGATTTTTTCAGTGATATCAGTGTGCTCTTCGAAGGCCATGTCATCTCTTAGAGTGAGCTTCATCCCTACCGCTGATTGCTCTGTAAGAGGTGCTAGTATGGCTATCGGGTGTCCAAGAGAGTGCAATGACGATGCCAGATGCTGAAGTCCGGGGGAGTGAATGCCGTCGTCATTGGTAAGGAGAATGGGGAACCTTGGCATGTTTTCCGCACGATGGGGCGGTTAAGAAACCGATTCCCCCTCGGATTTCGATTTTCCTTGTAGAGTCACGTGCATCGCTCCTGCCATCATCATCAGTCCACCTATTACTGTGGGTAGTCCTATCAAAGAATCTCCAGTCCACATGTAGCCGATTATGGCCCCTATCACGGGCTCCAAAAGCATCGTGATTGAGACTATTATCGGAGGTATCCATCGCAGAACCGTGTTGAAGCCTGTATGCCCGCAGAGTCCCGGACCGAGAGACAGGTATCCAACCCAAACTATCCAGAAGGGGTCTGTCCATCCGAAGATCGAGGATTCGGGGTGCAAGGAAGTAACGGCTGAGCCTTCGAACAGCACGGTTCCAAGAGACAGCCAGATTCCTGCGCCCATGGTCACGGGGAATGCATAGACGAAAATCGGCATGTCCCTGTTAGATCTGAGCTCCCTGCCCACTAGGATGTAGCCGACAATGGTTACTGCCCCCAGGAATGCGGCAAAATCTCCCATCAGGGTCACTTCTCCCCCATCTCCCAGGTCCATCAGGGCTACAAGGGCTCCTGCGAAGCCAATGATTACCCCCTCTAGGTGTCCTCTACGAACTACTTCTCCCATTATTGGCATCAGTGCGACCACGATTAGCGGGTGAGTGTTCACGAACAGGAGGCTGTGGACTAGGCTGGTGTTATCCAAAGACCATACCCAGCTTCCGAAGTGAATTGCCAAGAACCCGCTGGAAGCGATGATCAGAAGCCAGTCGTTCATGGTCAGCGAGGGAGTCTCTAGACGGTTGAACTGGTACAGGAATCCGGGAAGCAATACCAGTGCCGTCCCCTGCATCCTCCATGAGGCACGTAGGAGAGGCTTGACGTTGGACATCTCCTGTAGCACTATCCCTGCGCTAGAAACTGCGATTACTGCTACAGAGAGTATCAGCCACGCGCTTGCCGGGATTTCCTTTTGCTCGGGCATTTTCAGTCCGCCAGCTCGGCATCCAAGGGGACCCAGGAAGGAACCTTAGGCGTGGTGGCCTTTGTCTCAGGGGGAGTTTCGTTGGACCCTCCCCCTATGATTCCGGCCTTTCTGAAAAGGACGTAAACGATCATTCCTAGTGCCACATTGATGATTACGAAGCCTGCCAGTCTTGCAAAGGGCCACCAGGAGTACGTCTTGAGCAACTCCCCTCCAAGCGAAATCTCGTCTAGGACGGCTAGTATTGCAGCCTCGACGCCGTAGAATGCCTCACCGGTCAATGCTCCCGCTGCAATCATGAACGTCAGGAGGAGCATTCTCGCGCTCTTCTTCTCTGCAGCAGCGTTTCCCTTCTCCTTCCTGACAGACTCCACGATGGGCTTGAGCCTCCGCTCCTCCCACCAAGAGCGGTAGGCGCCGCCGATCAACATCGGAAATGTTGCAGGAGTGGGGAGGTACATTCCCAAGCCGAATGACGTGCCCATCCCTGTGGCCCACTCGGCGAAGGCTCCGAGGGCCATGCCAAGAAGTAGTGCGCTCCAGTTGCCCTGGCCCTCTGCCAGTATGGTGGTGAAGTATGCGAATGCATTTGCCTGTGGGGCTAGCAGCTCTATTGTACCGTCGGCTAGGAGCTTGGATAGGAATATGGCTACTCCGGCACCGAGAATGGCTCCGGGCACTACTCCCATTATGTTGCCCTTGGAGATGTGGTATGGCCTGTTTCCGATGTAGAGGCTGTTCTTGTAGTCACCCACAACGGTTCCACTCATGCTGATCGCCGAGCCGAATACCGTAGTCCCCACGAGGGACATCAGTATTGACTCCTCCTTGCTGAGCCCTACGTCCAGGTTCAGGAATATCATCAGCAGAATAAGGAGGACGATGAACGAGGTCCCTGAGACTGGCTCGATTCCCGTCTCCCCCATCACCCTAACGGCGATGGCACCCAGGAGGAAAGTAGTCGATAGCAGTACGACTGAGAATATCAACGAAGGCAACACAGGGTATCCCCCTATGACGAAGATGGCCGTGATTGCAACTAGCGAGATCGCCATGAAAATGGGGATGTGGTACAGCGGCCATTCGTACCAACCCTTTCCTTCCACGTATTCCTCCCCCTGCTCTCCCGAGAAGGCCTGCGTGATGTCGCCGAAGATTCCGATGAACGTCGGGGCCATCTTGAACAGTCCCAGGAATCCCCCTCCAAGGATCGCTCCTATCGCGACGGTACGGATTATTGAGCCGAAGGCCTGCCATTGGACGATGGGGCCCATCTCAGTGATGTCCTTGTAGACTCCCTGCTCTGGGTCGTACACAGGGACGTCCTGAAGCACTGCAAGGGGGATAAGCCAGAACCATGCGAGGATTGCCCCGAGGTTTACTAGTAGGGCTGCTCTGAACTTCATGAACCATCCTATTGCGAATAGGGTCGGGCTGATCTCCACGCCGAGGAAGGTGTAGGACATGGGATTCCCCTCTTCGTAGGGGGTTATGCCGTTGAAGGGGGCGTACTTGCCCTCGACTAGTTCGCTCGGCTGGTGGATCCACCTCTCTGTGTAGACCGAAGCAAGGCCCCACTTCTCACCGGACAGTGTCATCGCGAACCAGTCAGCGATGCTGCTCGGCACTCCTGCGAGCTTCTTTGACCAGCGAATGGGGTAGTCGATTACGAACATGATCCCCATCGTCAGAACCGTCCACACCCCTACGGTTCGTAGGGAGTCTCGTGCTGCATCGGCCGAGCCTGCGCTAACGTCCGAGGATATGTCCAGCATCTTGAGGGTGGCCTCGAATCCGGGCATGGGCAGTGGGTCCTCGACCAGCCAGACTCGTCTGAATATGATGAAGTACATCACACCCAGGAAACCCGCGAACATCGAGGCTATTATTCCCACGAATGCGAGATTCAGGGTATCGACGGAGCTCAGGAGATGCCCGTCACCGACCCTGTAGTCGTCTGAGTAGGCCAGTAGGAAGATGGCGGGGAATGTGAAGATGAAGCCTATTGACGCGTTTGTCGCACCCGTGGTGGCGCTAGTAGCTATGTTCACCTCGGAGGGTGACCACTGGAGGGCCATCCCCAGCAGGTATGCTACGTACCATGCTGCTGAGACGGCTAGCCCTATCTTGAGGCCGATGTAGGCAGTGACTCCGCTGAAGACCGCCCCTACGAGGATCCCGATGAGGACCTTGCGAGTGTCCCAGTGGCTTACCTCGAAAGATTCGGAGAGGTTCTTCTCCTCCAGGTACTGCTCTAGGACCCCGGTGTTCAGGTTGTTGTACATGTCCTCGTCTAGCCAGGTTAGTGTTCCGGACTCTATCGCCTCTAGTCCGGAGGCAGTTACTGGCTGCCTGTAGGCCGAACGCTCAACGTCAGACATGTCTCTCGTTCCGAGCGTACGAGAACGACGCTTATACTTCACGTGGGCGAGACGTACTATGGACTGGAAAACGCGACTAGTGGTCCCTGCTGATCTTGTACCTGCCCATTGCCTCCATCCATTGGATCTCCCCTCCGGACTGCAGGTTCATACCTTCCTCGACTGGTAGGATGAGCGTCTGGTAGGTCTTGTTGTCCATTGCATGGACCTCGTTGCCCTGGATGTGGGTGATTATGGCAGATCCCTTCTCGATGAGTGGGATGTTTATGGTATCGGTAACGGTACCGACGTGTGACTTCTTCTGACCTGTGAAGATGTCCTCCAGCTCTATCCTGGCCTTGGCTGAGCCGTGCTTGCCCGGTTTGGACTTGGACATGCTGAGAATCTTGTATGCGTCTTCCTCGATCGCTACGTATCTCCCTATCTTCAGCGTCCTGATCTCGGCCCTTGTCGTGCCTGGCATGATTCCCTTGTGATATGGGGGACTTATCAGCATTGGGTTGTGGCCCCGGGCCGGGTGCCGGGTGGCCCCCGGCCCGGGGTTACGTTGTGTGGATCCTTTCGGATCAGTCCTCTTCGCGTCGTCCTAGTGCGGCTGCGCCCAGTAGGGACACGACTGCTAGCACGGATGCGAAGCCTGGCGTGAAGCCTGGTTCCTCCTGGACCACGTCTGGTGCAGCTCCGGCTCCGGCGTCTCCCCTGTTGTCCTCGGAGTCCAGGGCGTCGCAGATTCCGTCGCCGTCGAAGTCCGATGGAACTGCGTTCGCATTCTTCGAGTCAGTTCCGCAGGAGTACTCGTCTGCATCCGACCATGTATCGTCATCGTCGTCTGAGTCAGCGTTGTCCCCGGTTCCGTCGCCGTCGGTGTCCATCCACTCACAGTTCTCGATGGAAACTCTGCAGTTTTCATCGTAGGGTGACCAGTCGTCGTCATTCAGGACGTTGTCTCCGTCAATATCTGGATCGGAGTTGTCGCCGATGTTGTCGCCGTCGGTGTCCATCCACTCGTTGGCGTTCATCGGGAACGCGTCGTCCGAGTTCAGGTATCCGTCCTCGTCCCTGTCAGGATCGGCTATGTCTCCGATTCCGTCTCCGTCAGAGTCCCTCTGCTCAGTGGCATCGTTCGGGAAGTCGTCCAGACCATCAGGTGTGCCGTCGTTGTCGTCGTCTGGGTCGGAGTTGTCCCCAACCCCGTCGCCGTCAGCATCCGCGTTCTCGCTGGCATCCAGCGGGAAGGCGTCGTCAGCGTCAGCGGTTCCGTCGTTGTCGTCGTCCGTGTCTGCGTTGTCACCAACTCCATCGCCATCTGTGTCGTACTGCTCGGAGGCGTCGAAAGGCGCCCAGTCTGCAACGTCGGGCACGCCGTCGTTGTCGTCGTCCGAGTCAGAAGCGTCGTCGACGCCGTCCTGGTCGTTGTCCGCGGCAGCGTTTGGATCGCTGTCGAAGTCGTCCTGATCGTTGTCGATTCCGTCACCGTCTGTGTCGTTGTCGGAGTTGTCCCCGATTCCGTCACCGTCCAGGTCGGCAGACTCGGTCGGGTCGTATGGGAAGGCGTCGAGGCCGTCCGGGACGCCGTCGTTATCGTCGTCTGTGTCGGAGTTGTCGCCCATTCCGTCCATGTCGGTGTCAGTCTGCTCTGATGGGTCGAAGGGGAACTGGTCCCAATCGGTCGTGTCCTCTGACCAACCTGGGTTCTCGAAGTCCCAGTCTTCCTCAGTATCATTGTTGATCTGCCAGAATTCGTCGAAGCTCAGGGAGTCGCTAGCGTCCGCGTCCCACTGGGAGACCCAGTCCCAGAACATCATGTCGAATTCAGCCATGTCGTCTTGGCTTGGCCATGACTCGGGTTCCTCGGGCTCCTCGGGCTCTTCAGTGTCATCGTCCCCGTCGTCGGTACCATCTCCTCCGTCACCTGGTCCTCCAGATGCGCTGACCCACATGTATGAATCGCAGGTTGCCTCGTCGTCACCGGTCACCACGTGTGTTACCATGTTGTAGCATCCAGTGAAGTTCGCCCCGTTGAAGGAGGCGTTCTCGTAGTACGCGTACCCGTCGCAGCTTTCCTCGCTGGTGTCGTTGGTCACCGAATGGGTCATGATGTTGTAGCAGACCATATCGCCGCCGTCATCGCCGTCGTCGTCGGTGCCGTTCTCGTCGCCGTGGTCGTGGTCGTCGCCGTGGTCGTGGTCGTCGCCGTCGTCGGTGCCGTTCTCGTCGGTGCCGTTCTCGTCGGTGCCGTTCTCGTGGTTGTCACGTGATCCGATTCCGCCCATGTCCTCGCTACCTTCGTCATCGCCGCCGTCGTCGTCCTCGTCGTCCCAGTCGTCGTCGCCCTCGTCGTCCCAGTCGTCGTCAGGCATCTCGTCATCCCCGTCTGGGC
Source organism: uncultured Candidatus Poseidoniales archaeon (assembly GCA_902530535.1). Taxonomy (GTDB): domain Archaea; phylum Thermoplasmatota; class Poseidoniia; order Poseidoniales; family Thalassarchaeaceae; genus UBA36. The sequence goes on along the minus strand of CACAAP010000003.1, from coordinate 46,545 downwards.
AGTCTGGATAGCCGTCGTTGACCTGGTAGATCCACACCTGGGTGCCGTCATAGCAGTCGAACCAGTTGATCGGATCGCCGTTCTCGTCGTACTGCTGCTCATCGGCTCCGTCCTCGCAGTCATCCATCTCATCGTTGACCCACTCGAAGGGTATCTCCGAGCCGTCGCCGCAGAAGAAGGTGACCATGTCGTCCCCGTCGTCAATGTCGGAGGAGGCCCACTGGAAGGTCCATGCGTGCATGAGTTCCATGTAGGATGCCTCTCCATCGCCGTCGGCATCGACTGCGTGGAAGCTATCGCTTATGCAGTCGATGAAGGCGTCCGTCTCTCCTGAGTTCAGGTACAGTTCGCAGTTGTTCACCGGGTTGACAGCCCCGTCGTTGTCCAAGTCGTCGTCAAGATCGTCGCAGACGAAGTCCTGATCCATGTCCATCGGCATCTCGTCTCCGTCTAGGTGGTTCGATCCGCATAGTTCTTCCAGCTCATCGCTCCATCCGTCGCCGTCGTCGTCCCAGTCCTCGGACCACATCGATGCGTCGCAGTCCACGATGAACTGCTCGTCGCCCGTTCCGCTCATGTCGAACAGTCCTGTCATAACCCAGTCTGGCTCGCCGTCGCCGTCGGTGTCCAGGCTCACGCATGGATCCAACGGGTCGATGTCGAACTCGTCGTACACGCCGTCGTTGTCGTCGTCTGGGTCGCTGTTGTTAGTGACCTGCGATACTGGCAGGCTCACGTCGTCGATCCAGACTGTGTCGGCGTTGCTGCTGACGCTGAAGTCCTTGTAGTACATCCACTCGAAAGTGTGGTATCCAGCGCTGACCGTGGTCGTGTACGTTCCGGAGGTCACGCCCGACCAGCTCATGGTCAGGCTGCCATCCACGTAGAACCTCAGGTAGTCCCAGTTGGTCTCCGTGGAGGTCTCGTAAGCGAACGAGACGTCCCCTGCTAGGGTGTCGATTGAGACTTCGATAGAGCTCGTTTCCGCGTCGGCGATGTCTCCTGACTCGGCCATGTAAGAGCCGTTGATTGCGTTGCCTGAGGTGGTGCCGCAGGTTCCCATGCCGCAAACGAACCAGTCTGCGTCGCCGAATGTGGTCCATCCGGCTGGAATCGAGGCTCCCTCGAAGTTGCCTAGGAACGGTGGGTCGCCAGTTACGTCTGCTTCCCCGTCGCCGTCGTTGTCTGCCCAAGCTGATCCGTCTAGCGGGAATGGGTCATCGACGTCCATGACGTTGTCGCCGTCGTCATCCAGGTCGGCATCATCGCCGACCCCATCGCCGTCGGTGTCGACGCAGTCGGAGTCGTCGTAAGGCAGATCGTCCACCTCGTCGTCGCATCCGTCGTTGTCGTCGTCTGGGTCGGCGTTGTCGCCTATTCCGTCGCCATCGAAGTCGCTGGTCTCGTTGGGGTCCAGCGGCATGGCGTCGTTGTAGTCGTACGTGCCGTCGTTGTCGTCGTCCGCGTCAGCGTTGTCGCACCATCCGTCACCATCTGTGTCGGTCTGCTCTCCTGCGTCGGTCGGGCAGTCGTCGTCCCAGTCGTCGACGCCGTCGTTGTCGTCGTCCATGTCCTCTATGTTGCAGTCATCTGTGCCGTCGGAGCACTCTCCATCGCCAATAACGTAGTACGGGAAGACGATGTTATCTATGTATGACCGATCGCTACCTCCTGAAACAGAGCCATCCTTAGTGTATGTCCATGTTAGAGTGTGGTTTCCTTCATCGATCCATGTCTCAAAGGTCCCTTCAATCTTCGAATACCAGTCACTCTGGCCTTCATCGTCTGAAATTCCATCGCCATCAGTATCTCCACAGTCAGCGTATCCGTCGTTAACCCAGTCTCCTGGGATCGAACCGTCATTCAGAGAGTTTGCTTCCCAAGATGTGTCTGAGTATGAGCCAGCAGTATCGCAAATGAACTCCCAGTGATATTCCTGTCCGCTAGCACTGAAGTATTCCATCCCATCTATGCTGAATGAAAGTACGTCATAGCGCTCTTCAGTATCGATTATGTAATCGAATGAAAGGTATCCTCCTGCAGTTTCAATTACTAACTCTAAGGAAGAGGACTCATTATCTGAAATTGCCCCTGCTCTAGCGGCATATCCATCTAAGAAGCCAGCAGATGATATTCCGAACAGAGAATCTCCTGATCTATCCCATCCATTGTCTGTGTAATCGTCCATACCAGTATAGTTTCCAGCATCGAAGTGTTCGAAGATTTCTCCGTTTGTCCATCCTATCTCGTCGGGCATACCGTCGTCATCTGTATCGGTTTGAGCATGCGCGTGGCGTGGGAAGTCGTCTACGCCATCGTTGGTGCCGTCGCCGTCGTCGTCGTTGTCGGTGTTCGATCCGACCCCGTCGCCGTCCATGTCGTCCCACTCGCTGTCATCGGTCGGGAACGCGTCGTCATCGTCGGCGAAGCCGTCGTTGTCGTCGTCGTCGTCCACGGTCCCAGTGTGGTAGGACGAGGTGTCCAGGCTCACTGTGGCGCCGTGCCCGTTGCTCAGCATGACCTCGCCTGCCACTGGCTGCACGTCCGTGCCCGAGTGGCTTGCGTAGCTGAACGATGTGTCAGCGGACCATGTCTCCGTAGCGGTCGTTCCGTCTGGGAACGTCACGTCCAGCTGTCCCTCTGATGGGTAGCTGTCGGTATCGATGTCGATGTCCAGCACCGAGTCCGGGAATCCGGTTCCGGTGAAGGTGCATGACGCGGAGCTCGAGTAGTCGTACTGCCCTATCGAGCAGACGCTCTCTCCGTTGAAGTATGCCTCGACGCCGTGACCGCCGTCTCCCCAACCTGGGTCGGAGATCGTGATGGTGTACTCGCCTTCCTGCTCGAGGAGCTCGTCGCCCACGTGCGCGTAGTCGAACGAGGTGTCCCCAGACCATGTCTCAACCGCAGTGCTTCCGTCGTCGAAGGTCACCGTAAGAGTGCCCTCGGATGCGTAGCTGTCAGTGTCGACCGCTACCGAGATCTCCTCGTCGGAGTAGGCAGTCAGGTCGAACGTGCAGCTGGCTGTGGACGTGTAGTCGTACTGGCCTATGGTGCATAGCGTGTCTGCGCCGTTGGTCACGGTGATGCCGTGTCCGCCGTCGCCCCACGAGTCGTCGATCTGGACGGTGTATGTGCCCGCGAGGAGCGCCGGAGTGGATGGGGTCGTGTAGACTCCCATGTCCCCTACCGAGTCCTCGAAGGTGACCATCGATATTACGTCCCAGTTGTTGTCGTGGTATGCCACGTTGTCAAGTCCCCAGTGCTCGGCGTCGTCGTCGTTGCTGGCCTCGAGCATCAGGTATCCGTCCTCAGAGGGAACTTCCACGACCCATTGGCCCCAGAATCCCTCGCACCAGCAGTTGTCGATGTTGCCCCAGCTGTCGCGGGAGTCGCCGATCTTTGTGGTGGTGCCGTCGTCGCCGACCCAGTAGGACGCGTAGTAGTCCTCGTCCTCGTAGTCGGTGCTCGCTAGGGCTATCCAGGCAGATACCGCGGACACGCCTGTGGCGTGGTCGAAGTACATCCTGAACACGCCGTCTGTGTCAGCCACCTGGAACCACTGGTTGCCGGCGGCTGCGCCTCCGAACAGTGTGGTGTCGTCGGTGATTCCTACGTGGTCCCCGTCGTCGAAGCCCTCGCCGGCGTTGTCACCGGCATCAGCGTCGAGCGTGGAGTAGAAGCCCATGTCCGAGCAGTCGTCGTACGAGTCGGTCATCCCGTCGCCATCGGTGTCCGTGCTGGAGCACCTGTCGGTCTCGTCCACGTCGTCGGAGTCTGGTGTGCCGTCGCCGTCAGCGTCGTCATCGGCGTTGTCGCCGGTTCCGTCGTTGTCCGTGTCGAGCCACTCGCTTCCGTCGAAGGGAGCCCAGTCGTCGCCGTCGTCGGTTCCGTCTCCGTCGTCGTCGGCGTCCTCGCTGTCGCAGGTGCCGTCGCCGTCGAAGTCTGAGACGTCGTCCGCCGTCAATGAGTCAGTGCCGCAGGCCGACTCGTGAGAGTCGCTGTAGCCGTCGTTGTCGTCGTCGTCATCCAGATCGTCGCAGATGCCGTCAGCGTCGTTGTCGTCTGGTGTGACGCTGCTGTCGGTGGAGTCGCCTGTTGAGCAGTCGGTGTCCTCTGCTGCGTCCCCGTATCCGTCTCCGTCGTCGTCCGCGTCTAGCTCCAGACCGTCGGTGGTCGTCACCGCGGAGTCCGAGTACAGGTCGTATACTCCGAAGTAGCTGTCGTAGTACCACTGGTACACGAGTGACTCGTTTACTAGCTCGGTTCCGTCCGAGGTCGTCAGGATCGCTCCGCCGTCTCCAGCCAGGTAGCTGGAGTACTGCGTGTTGTCCGCGTAGACGTTCACTCCGACCGAGGTCGAGAATGTGCATGTGTCCTCGAAGAGCGAGGAGTCGATGACGCACAGCGTGCCTCCGTTGATCTCCTCGGCGTACACGACAGTGTATCCTGCTGCGTCCCAAGCCTCTAGGGTGTATGTCTCAGAGGTCAGTGTTGCTCCGGTGATAGAGTCTGGCATGCCGTCGCCGTCTGTGTCGGTCGTCGCCTCGGCGTCGGTGTCGAACGCATCGACCTCGTCGCCCACGCCGTCTCCGTCGCAGTCCGTCACGAACTCGCAGCCGGAATCCTCGTCGGCATCCAGGACCGTGTCGTCGTCGTCGTCCGTATCTGACTCGTCGCAGGCTCCGTCGCCGTCGTTGTCGGTGATCCCGCTCGAGTCGAGCGGGCACTCGTCGCCCTGGTCGTCAGTGCCGTCGCCGTCGTCGTCAGCGTCGGAGTTGTCCCCCACGCCGTCTCCGTCGGTGTCGGTGTCCTCTGAAGCGTCGAGCGGGAATGCGTCATTCACGTCGAGGGTGCCGTCGTCGTCGTCGTCAGTATCGGACTCGTCGCAGGCTCCGTCGCCGTCGGTGTCGGTGTATCCTGATCCGTCATCGGGGCATGCGTCCCAGCCGTTGGCCAGTCCGTCGCCGTCCCTGTCGGTGTCCGTGTAGTCGCAGATCCCGTCGCCGTCCATGTCGTCGGGCGTGTCGGATGCGTTTAGCGGGTCGCTGGAGGACGAGTAAGCGGTCGTGGTGGTGCCATCGCCGCAGTTGGTCGTCTCGTCAGCGTCCGAGTAGCCGTCGCCGTCGTCGTCGGTGTCGGCGTTGTCGCCGGTACCGTCGCCGTCGGTGTCTAGTGCCTCTGAAGCGTCCACAGGGAATGCGTCGGTGTCGTCGGCAGTGCCGTCGTCGTCGCAGTCGGTGTCGACAGCGCAGTCGATGCCGTCAGCCGTCCCATCGCCGTCCAGGTCCAGTGCGGATCCATCTGCCTCGTCCGCGTCGTCCACTCCGTCCCCGTCGCAGTCGGTGACTAGTGTGCAGTCCGTAGCGGTAGCGAGGCCAGATCCATCTGCCTCGTCCGCGTCGTCCACGCCGTCTCCGTCGTCGTCGGTGTCGTCGCCGTTGCAGACGCCGTCTCCGTCGGTGTCGACGGACTCGTCTCCATCGAGCGGGCATGCGTCGCTTGCGTCGTCCACGCCGTCGCCGTCGTCGTCGGTGTCGGCGTTGTCGCCGGTTCCGTCGCCGTCGGTGTCGGTGGTCTCGGTGGCGTCAAGTGGGAATGCGTCGTTGGCGTCAGCGACTGTGTCGTTGTCGTCGTCGGTGTCCGCGTTGTCGCCTATTCCGTCGCTGTCAGTGTCGGTGTCCTCAGTCGAGTCCAGTGGGAATGCGTCGCTTGCATCGGCCGTGCCGTCGCCGTCGTCGTCGGTGTCGTCGCCGTCGCAGACGGTGTCCCCGTCTGTGTCGACTGACTCGCCGTCGTCTAGAGGGCAGGCGTCGTTGGCGTCATCCACTCCGTCGCCGTCGTCATCGGTGTCGAGGGCGTCGCACGATCCATCGGCATCGGTGTCCGTTGGGGAGTCCGTGCTGTCCAGGGCGTCGTTGCCCTCGCCGCAGTTGGTCGTCTCGTCTGCGTTGGAGAAGCCGTCGCCGTCGTTGTCGTCGTCCTGGGCGTCGTCGCAAAGTCCATCGCCATCGGTGTCCGTTGGCTCGTCCGTGGAATCTAGTGGGTCTGTGCCACAGGTCGCCTCATCAGAGTCAGTCCATATGGGGGTTGCTCCGACCGTCTCCGCGCTTGCTGACTGTCCGCCATCGCCATAGCTGTCCGTGATGGTGAGTGTGTACTCACCGGCATCAGTGTAGGTCCAGGAGTAGCTGCCGTAGTTGCTGAAGGAACCGGATGTCGTTAGCAGCTCTAGGTTGGTGGCTGCCGTCTCTCCTGGCTCGAGCAGAGTCAGTCCTGCCTCGCTAGCCCAGCTGGTGGTGGTCATCTCGATTGTTAGCTCGTCGCCAGCGGCTACCGTGAAGGTGCAGCTGTCGGAAGCGAAGCTTCCTGATCCTATCGAGCAGACAGAAGTGGGAGTAGGAGCGGCACTTGGATCGTAGTCGTCGTTGCCGTCCTCCGTCAGTGTGGTGGAGCAGCCGGACACTAGCGTGTCTGGGTCTCCGTCCCCGTCGGTGTCGGTGTCTGCGCACGCGTCCTCTGGGAAGGCGTCTGACGTGTCGTCGGTGCCGTCGCCGTCTGTGTCGTCGTCCAGGTAGTCGCAGGTGCCGTCGCCGTCCATGTCGTCCGGGGTGGTGCCTGCGCTGGTCGAGTCTCCGCCATCGCCGACGCAGTTAGTGTCCTCGTCGTCGTTGGTGAAGCCGTCGCCGTCCATGTCGTCGTCCTGTGCGTCGCTGATTCCGTCGTTGTCGTCGTCAGCGTCCGCGTTGTCGCCCCAGCCGTCGCCGTCGTTGTCGGCGGACTCTGCGGGAGTCATGGGGAAAGCGTCGTCGACGTCCGCAACGCCGTCGCCTGGGTAGAAGTCGTATCCCATAGTGGATCCGAGCCCAGTGAAGGTGCCGCAGGTGTGGTCGGCTGTCCCGTCGCCGTCATCGTCGGTGCCGTCGGCCTCTGGGCAGGTGTCGTCGTCGGTGTCGGCGTTGTCGCCCGTCCCGTCGCCGTCGTTGTCAGTCCACTCCGAGTCGTCGTCTGGGAACTCGTCGTTGGAGTTCAGGTATCCGTCGCCGTCCCTGTCGTCGTCGGAGTTGTCGCCGATGCCGTCGCCGTCCATGTCGGAGGTCTCTGTAGCGTCGTTGTCATGCGTGTCCGTTGCATCGCCCACGCCGTCTCCGTCGCAGTCCGTCAGCAGGTCGCAGCCGGTCTCCTCGTCGGAGTCCAGCACGCCGTCGTCGTCATCGTCGTCATCGACCCCTGCATCGCAGAGGCCATCCGAGTCCGTGTCCGTGGGGGCGTCGGTGGAATTCATGGAGTCCGTTCCGCAGGTGTCCTCGTCTGCGTCGGAGAAGCCATCGCCATCGTCGTCGTTGTCGAGGTCTGTGCCGAATCCGCTCGTGGATGGCACTACCTGACCGACTAGGTTCTCGTAGCTGACCTGCACGAAGCAAGCCCCGTAGTAGGAGCTCGGGTTGCATCCGTCGCCGTATGAGTCCTCGTAGTACAGGGTGTATGTCCCTGCAGATAGGGAAACTACGTCATTGTCGGAGCCTGTAGAAAAGCCCGAGTAGGTTGTGCCGTCCACTGTGACCCTAGCCTCGCTTCCGTAGCTGGCAGTCTGAAGGTAGACATCGGCCGTGTAGCCCGATGGTACAGTGAAAGTGCACTCCGTGTCTTCGTAGTTGTTTCCGTTTGAGTCGTCGTCGGAGCTCGAAACTGCGAGGTAGTCGCCCGTTGGGCCGTCAGAGTATGCAGTCGCGTCGTAGAACTCGGTGCCGCCCTCTGGTCCGCAAAGCTGGATCGTCTCGTAGCTGTTCACGAGCAGGTTCGGGAAGGTGTCGGCAAGGCCGTCTCCATCCAGGTCGTCCCATGCCTCTGGGTCCACGTCGAATGCGTCTGTAGCGTCGCCAACCCCGTCGCCGTCGCAGTCCGATAGGATGCTGCAGTCGAGGGTCGCGTTGGAGTCTTCGTCCACGTCCAGGACGCCGTCGTCGTCGTCATCGGTGTCCGCGTTGTCGCCCACGCCGTCGCCGTCGTTGTCGTTGGACTCGGTGGAGTCTGTGGCGTTCCAGTCGGAGTTGTCGCCCACGCCGTCGCCGTCGGTGTCGGTAGTCTCGGAGGCGTCGTTGGGGAAAGCGTCCCCGTTGTCTCCCACGCCGTCGCCGTCGGAGTCGGTAGTCTCGGTGGAGTCGTCGGGGAAAGCGTCCCCGTTGTCGCCCACGCCGTCGCCGTCGGTGTCTGTGTCCTCGGTCGCGTCGGAGTCGAAGTCGTCTGCGTTGTCACCCACGCCGTCGCCGTCAGCGTCTGCTGACTCGTTGGCGTCGGAGTCGAAGGCGTCCGTGTCGTCGTTCACGCCGTCGCCGTCGCAGTCTACGAGCAGGTCGCAGCCGTCGTCCTCGTCGGAGTCGTTCACGCCGTCGCCGTCGTCGTCGATGTCGGCGTTGTCGCCGGTGCCGTCGCCGTCGGTGTCGGTGTCCTCCGAGTCGTCAAGGGGTGCCCAGTCGTCGGAGTCCGCGGTGCCGTCGCCGTCGTCGTCGGTGTCGGCGTTGTCGCCCGTTCCGTCGCCGTCGGTGTCGGTGTCCTCGGATGAGTCCAGGGGGAATGCGTCGTTGCCGTCGCCGATGCCGTCGCCGTCATCGTCGGTGTCCAGGCCGTCGTGCAGGCCGTCGCCGTCCGTGTCGATGTCGTAGTCGGTACCCGTGACTGAGACGTCGCCGATGGTCGCGGAGGCGAACACTGTGTCGGATCCGCTGATGCTGTGGCTGATAGTAGCCGTGGTGTCCGCGCCGTCGTCATCCGTGTCGGTTATGTCGACCCAGATGTACTGGGGCATGTCCCAGTTGACCTTCGTGAACTTGATGTACGATGGATCAACGGTGACTACCGAGTTGTCGGAAGAGGGCGTGATGACCAGTGTGCCATCAGGTGCCTCGTCTAGCGACACCTCGTACCAATTCGAACCGCCCTCGTCTAGGGTTAGGCTGGTGACGTCGGTCGAAATCGACGCCCCCATTGCCCTGGCTTCATCTCGTAGTTCTACTGCCTCTGGGGCCATTGGGACGATAGCTGCCGCTACCATCACAGCCACCATAAGCAGCGTTCTTGCTGTCTGTGTTGCTTTTTCCATATTATCAGTCCTCCTCTCCATCTTCCTCGTCGTCAGATGGCTCGTCGTCCTCCTCGAAGTCGAAGTCCTCGAACTCCTCAGTGTAGTCCTCGGCCTCGTCCTCTGTTCCCTGTCCAGCGTTTCTGTTCAGCTGTAGCAGGCCGTATCCAGCGGCACCGATTGCCACTGCGATACCCGCGTATGGGGCGGGATCGAACATCACGTTGTCGATCAGGGTGACTGGGTTTGCGTTGTCTCCCTGCTCGTCCTCGTTGGCGTCGAACCACTCCGTGCTGTCTCGTGGGAATCTGTCCTCGTCGCCATCGGCGCACTCGACGTACGCGAGTTGGGATGGCGTTCCGATGCCTGTGTTCACGCACGCTGGGTCCGGGAAGCCGTCGTTGTCGTCGTCTGGGTCGACTGCGTCGCAGAGTCCGTCGCCGTCTAGGTCGACGGGCTCCTCAGCGGCCGAGTCCTTGTCGCCCGAGCCGCCTGCGTTGGCGCAAGCGACCTCCTGGGCGTCCAGCCATCCGTCTCCGTCGTCGTCGTTGTCGGTGTTGTCGCCGATTCCGTCTCCGTCGGTGTCTTCCCTCTCCATCGGGTTGTTCGGGAACGCGTCGTCCAGGTCGATCACTCCGTCGTTGTCGTCGTCGCCGTCGGTCAGGTCGCACTCGCCGTCCCCATCGTTGTCCGCTGGGACGTCCATGGTGTCCATTGGGTCCGTCAGGCAGGATGCCTCGTCGACGTCGGTCCATCCGTCATCGTCGTCGTCTTCGTCCGTTGCGTCGCCCTGTCCGTCGCCGTCCGCGTCAGCGGCCTCGGTCTCGTCAGTCGGGAACGCGTCCAGCTCGTCTGGCACGCCGTCGTTGTCGTCGTCCGTGTCGACCGCATCGCAGATGTAGTCGCCGTCGTTGTCCGCTGGGACGCTCGTGTGGTCCAGTGGGTCGGTTCCGCAGGCAGCCTCCTCGGCGTCGGTCCAGTCGTTGTTTCCTGGGGCCTCGGCGCTTCCGGAGATCTGTCCGTCGTCGTCTATGTCAGCGTTGTTGCCGACTCCGTCGCCGTCGGTGTCTATCCACTCGGCGCCGTCCAGTGGGAAGGCGTCCGTGTTGTCCGGGCAGTTGCTGGCTATTCCAGCAGGCTGTCCTGAGAAGTAGTTGACTCCCTCCACGTGAGAGGGCGTGTTCAGGCTCGAGTTCTGGGCGGCCATCCATGCGCTCTGGTCGCAGGAGTCCCACCATCCGTCGTTGTCGTCGTCCATGTCCCTGTTGTCGCCCTGTCCGTCGCCGTCGTTGTCGGACCACTCTGTGTAGTCCAGCGGCCACAGGTCGTCGGTGTCGTTGACGCCGTCGTTGTCGTCGTCAACGTCCAGTGCGTCGCACTCGTCGTCGCCGTCGTTGTCGGTTGGCATCTCCATTGCGAGCAGCGGATTGCTTCCGCAGTCGATCTCGTACAGGTCCTCGAAGCCATCGCCGTCGTCGTCCGTGTCCTCTGTGAGGTTCGTTGGGGTCTCTGGCAGGCAGATGGTGTTGTTAGATGCGTCCAGCAGTCCCGTGTCGATGGAGTCGGGCAACCCGTCCCTGTCGGTGTCGGTGTCGGCGCACTCGTCGAAGTCGAAGTCGTCCGTCTCGTCGTCCGTGCCGTCGTTGTCACCGTCGGAGTCCAGGTATGTGCTGGCGGAGCTGTGCTCCAGGTCGGAGTCCGCCGTGATGTCGCACAGGTCGTCGCCATCGTAGTCTCCTGGCGTGACGTTGGCGTCCATGTGCGCCATGCTCGTTGCGCCTAGGCAGATCTGCTCTGCGATGTTGGACCATCCGTCGCCATCGATGTCTGGGTCTACCTCGTCGGATATTCCGTCTCCGTCCAGATCGGAGGACCCGTTCTCGTCGAGAGGCATCTCGTCGAGGTCGTTGCCTATTCCGTCTCCGTCGATGTCATCGTCTAGCGAGTCGCACACTCCGTCACCGTCGGTGTCGGTTGGGGTGCTGTTGGCGTCGTTCGGATCCGTGCCGCAGTCGATCTCCAGCTGGTCTAGCCAGCCGTCGCCGTCCGCGTCGAGGGTGTAGAATGTCACGTTGACCGTGTAGTTGGTCCCCGTGGTGTCGTAGCTGCCCCAGTTCCTCACTCCGATGCCCATCCATGAGTCGGCCGGCGAAGCGACCGTGGTGGTGTTGAAGGTCTGGCCTCCGGACCCATATGCCGACATTCCTATCTGGTTCCAGGACGAGTCGAAGATGTCCAGGATCATCCAGACGTCGGGGACGTCGTAGCCGTGGCTCAGGTCGATGTTGACCCCGTGGTTAGCAGGCACGTCGAACGTGAACCTGTCAGTGGAGTCTAGGCCTGCCTTGTTCCATCCGTTCCACGATAGCGTGTTGTTCGTGGCGTTCACGTAGTCGTTGACGTGTATCGCTGTGGATGGTCCTGGGCCTGCGTCCATTCCGGAGTTGGCGTCGTTCTGAGATCCTCCCTCGAGCTCCGAAAGCGGGGCGAAGGTGATGTTCATCTCGTACTCGTGGTCGGGGGCGCTGCTGCAGCAGGTCCAGATGTAGATGTAGACCCAACCGGCCGTGTCGGACACAGCGTTGCTAGCGTCCCATCCGTTTGCCGCGCACACGGGGTTCGGGTATGCGGTGTCGCAGCCCGAGGCGTTGTGCAGGGTGCCTACCGGCCATAGTCCGGAGTTCTGCTCAATGACGTCCATGCCGTATCCGTAGTCCTGCTCGATGAAGAATGCCCCATTGGCGGGGTACTGGCATGGCATGTGCTGGTTCTGGCACATCAGCATGTAGACGCGGTGGTAGGTCGATGGGTCGCCCTCTCCCTCTAGGTCGAAGTCGTACTCGACGTTCACGTAGTGTCCCTCTGGGACCGAGATGCTGTACATGTCGTAGGAGTCCCATGTGTATGAGATCCAGCCTGTGCAGACGCCTCCTTCCCAGTATTCCCTGAGTGACCCGTTCTCGTCGAGCGGGTTAAGATCCGCCTGGGTGCTCTCGTTGGTGAAGGTGTGTCCGCTCCATGCGCCAGGGTAGACCAGGTCAGCGGCGTCTCCGCCTGGTACTGATCCGGCCATTCCGCAGTCGTCCTGGTTGCCGCCTGGTTCGAGGCCGGGCGTGGCCAGGGTGATTGTGACCTCGTAGTCACCGGACCCGCGGTCCGTCCAGACCCTCATGTAGATGTCCTGTCCGGCGTCGTCGTACTGTGCCCAAACGCATTCTGGGTTGTCGTTGTACGAGTTCCCGATCGAGTAGAAGTACCCGTATGTGGGGTGCAGGTAGAACAGGCCTAGGTCGATGTCGTTCTGCTCTGGGAACTCCACGCAGACCTCGAAGGCGTAGTTGTTGGGCAGGTAGACCTTGTAGAAGTCGTAGGCATCCATGCTGTCGTGGCCCCATCCCTCGAATGTCTGGTTTACCGTTGTCAGGTTCACTGGCTCGTTGTAGCTGTCGCCTGCGTCGAGGCATCCTCCGATCGGTGCTTGCCCGGCGTCGTCCTGGCAGGCCATCTGCCAGGGCTCCTCGGTAGCGTTGTAGGTCGAGAAGGTGACTGTGTAGTTGCTCTCGTAGTCCTCGTTCATCTCGTTGAGCAGAAGCCTCAGGTACACTGTGGAGTCCACTCCTAGGTCGTTCGTCCATGAGTAGGACTCGTTGGTGGCCACTGTCTGCGGGTGGAACCCGTAGGAGGAGCTCACGAAGGACGTGTAGCCCGACGAGGTCACCATGTACATTCCGAAGGAGATGTCCCCCTCGATCTCTATGGTGTCGTTGAAGTTTGAGTCGATGCCCTCTGGCCACTCCAGCATGGCCCAGACTCCGTCGCCTGCTGCGACGCTGATCTGGTACCAGTCTGCCTCGTCGTATCCAGCGCACATCATGCCCTGGAACACGCCGTTTCCGTCTGCGTCCACCAATCCGGTGACGTCGGTCGGTGTGTCGTCAGGGGCGTATGCGCCCTCGGTCGCGTCTTCCCCGTTTCCGGTGAAGACCCCGTCGCCGGGTGCCTTACCGTCGTCCTGGAAGAAGCATGGTGGCGGTGCGCCTGGCTCCGTCTGGTATTCCAAGATGTATCCCGAGGATGGTCCGCTGTAGTGGATGACCTCTGCGAAGAACATTGTCTCGTCTCCCAGCTGTCCGATGTCGATGAACTCGGGCTGGTCGAACCACGAGTAGTCGAACATCCCCGATAGGGTCTCGGTAGCTGCGTCGTAGTCTGAGTAAAGCTGCAGGTCTAGATCTGCGCTGTTGTCCCAGTGAAGGGTGATGTTGGCCTTGTAGTTCTCCGGTAGCCAGACAGCGTAGATGTCTGATGTGTCGGTTGAGTCTACGTGTCCGGACGCCATATCATCGTACACGAAATCGTCTACCGATAGCAGACTGCTGAAGTTACCTAGGGAGACCCCTATTGTGAGCCCCATGCCGCCGTCACCGTATGTGTCGATCTTCTCGACGGTGTATTCTCCGGCATCGGAGTAGGTGGCTAGCCACCCAGTGAAGTAGTCCTGGAGGTAGAATGTATCCGTGGTCGAGTCTGGCTTGGTGATCACTATCGACGTCTCGGGGTTGCACCATACGTCGCAGTAGGTCACGACGAGGTCTGCCGATTCTCCGGAGCTGAGGTCAAACGTGTCTGACTGGTAGCTCCATGAGGATGGCTCGTCTGGCATGTCCAGAAGTACGTTGTACTGTGGGGATGTTACGTCTCCCTTCTGTCCGCCGTCACCGGTCCACACCGTGATGTTCAGGGTGTAGTCCATGGATACTCCGGACTGGAAGCAGTAGTAGCACCATACCATGACGACTGCGGAGTCGCCAACTAGGTCAATGGGCGGGTCTGCGCCGTACCATCCGCCGTAGTTGCCGCCTTCCTTCTCTCCATCGGTACCCATCACCAGGTTTCCTGTGAGGGAGTAGTAGTTGTATCCCCAGTCACAGGCGAAGTAGTTCACCATGCACCCGTCACCTGGGCCCAATGCCAGCATGAAGGCGTAGTTGTGCCAGAAGGAGGCACCTGTGTGGTTCCATACGACTTCTGCCGTGAAACCGTACCCAACGGGCAGATCGATAATGTAGCCGTCATAGTTGTTGGCACTGGATGACGAATAGCCAGTGGCGTTGTATTCGTCTCCGTAATATGTTATCGTCTCCTCACCGGTCCACGAGAAGTCGTCTGTCAGGTTGATGTAGGTATCAGCCGAGTTACCGGCATCCACACCCCTGCAGGCGTCGTTCCCCTGGCAGTTGGCGAGGGTCTCGCTTCGCTCACCGGCTCTGTCGAGCTCTGCTGGGGCATCTAGGGCCCCTAGCATCGGTAGGCAAACCGAGACAATCATTAGCAGTGTCAGATTTACTGATCTTGTTGCATTTTCATTCATAGGCGTCACTTAGTGACTATCACGACTTGTATCAAATATAAACATCTCTCAGAATGCTCATCTTGATAATTTTTCACTATTCCGGAAAATAATACTCATAAAATAACCTGTTTAGGAAGTTTTTTTCGGATAAAGTAAATTTTATCATTATTTTTTTCCTGTTTATGTAAATCCAATGAAAAGATGATTTGTTGATATTTCAGTAAAAAAAACACACAAGGTGCAAAAAGTACACCAATTCTACTGGTACTCCCATTCGTCGTAGTATCCGTCGTCCTCTTCGGGTCCCTCGTCCCAACCCCGGTCGTCGTCGAATTGCTCCTTCATCCTGCTTCTCCCGAAGAAGAATGCGAGTGTTCCAGATAGCATCGCTGCTACCGATCCGATTGCCATTATCGATACTCCCGGGTTCAGCTTCATCTTGTCCATGATCGTGAGAGGGTGAGCATTGTCCCCTAGCCCGTCAGAGTTCCTGTCCTCCCACTCGAGGCTATCGAATGGGAAGGCGTCCTGGAGATCAGTCCACCCGTCGTTGTCGTCGTCTGGGTCTATCAGGTCGCATGTCCCATCGTCGTCGAAGTCCGACGGCTCTTCTGTGGCGGAGATTGGGGATGTCTGGCAGACCACCTCGGTGGAATCGGCCCATCCGTCGCCATCGTCATCGGTGTCTGAGCCGTCTCCGATGCCATCTCCATCCGTGTCCTTGGTCTCTGTTGGGTCCTTCGGGAAGGCGTCGTCGAAGTCCAGTACTAGGTCGTCGTCGTCATCGTCGTCTAGGTTGTCGCAAATCCTGTCTCCGTCGAAGTCGGCTGGGACGGAGAGCCGGTCACGGGGGTCGGTCCCGCATATGCTGAGTTCGTCGTCGTCGCTCCAACCGTCACCGTCGTCATCGAGATCGGAGTTGGACCCCAGTCCATCGGCATCCAGGTCGTCCCACTCGTTGGGGTCGTAGGGGAATGCGTCAACGGTGTCGTTCCATGCGTCATTGTCGTCGTCGGGGTCGTTTACGTCACAGAGCCTGTCACCGTCCCAGTCTTGTGGGGCAGATTGCACCAGAGAGGGGTTGGTACCGCAGGACTCCTCGTCCGCATCGTCCCATCCGTCGTTGTCGTCGTCTAGGTCCGCGTTGTCGCCCCGGCCGTCGCCGTCGTTGTCGTTCCACTCGCTTGAGTCCAGTGGGAAGGCGTCGAAGTCGTCCTGGTATCCGTCATTGTCGTCATCTGGGTCGGACGAGTCGCCTATCCCGTCCCCATCGGTGTCGGTGCTCTCGGAATCGTCGAATGGGAAGTCATCGAGGTCGTTGCCTATCCCGTCCCCGTCCACGTCATCGTCTAGCTCGTCGCATACTCCGTCTGAGTCGGTGTCCTCCGGTGTCGAGGAGGGATCCAATGGGTCGGAAAGACAGTCTTCCTCTACTCCGTCGTTGAATCCGTCACCGTCATCGTCTCCGTCTGAGTTGTCCCCTATTCCGTCTGAGTCGGTGTCGTTCCACTCGTTGGGGTCGAAGTCGAAGCTGTCGAACTGGTTATCGTACCCGTCTCCATCAATGTCCCCGTCGAGAACATCGCAAATCCAGTCTGCGTCGAAGTCATCGGGGTATGAGTCTGCGTCGTTCGAATCCGAACCGCACGTGTACTCGTCGGAGTCTGACCACCCATCGTTGTCATCGTCCGTATCCGCGTTGTCGCCGATTCCATCGCCATCGCTGTCGGTAGTCTCGTTCGCGTCCTCCGGGAATGTGTCGTTCGCGTTGTCCACCCCGTCACCATCGATGTCCTCGTCGAGCGGGTCGCATATCCCGTCGTTGTCTACGTCCGAGGGGGTGCTGGAGTTGTCATTTGGATCGGAACCGCACGAGTACTCCACTTGGTCATAGTAACCGTCTCCATCCGCATCCAGGGTGAATATCCACATTGACAGGTTGTAGTTGTCCCCCCCGCTGTATGCCCACACCTCTATGACGAGGTTCTCCCCTCCCGTGAAGGTCCCGGAAGCATTTGTGGAAACGACCTGGGGGTTAGAGGACAGGGAGGAGTCTATCTGGCTGTTGGAACTGTCATAGAGGGCGAGTGTCAGCCAGTCCGACTGACCGGCCCCAGGAGATAGCTCGAGGGAAATTCCGTGGTCTACGGGGACGTAGACTTGGTAGTAGTCGTAGTCGTCTGAACCGCTGTCCACGTACCCGGGCCATACGGAGAAACCGGTCGTTGCGTTGACTAGAGGGGTGGCGTTCGAGTACTCGTCTCCCGCATCCCCTCCCGTGTATGCGTCGTTCTGGTTCAGGCCGGGAACGGCAGACTGGTTTACGAATGTGATGTTCAGAGTGTATCCCCCCTCCCCTCCGTTGCCCCAGGTGCCCGAAACGGACTGAACCAGGATGTAGACTGTGGTGTTGCTTACGTCTGTGGAGCCGCTCTCGACGAATTCTGGGTTGTCAGACACGCTGGAGTCTATCAGTGACTGGCCCTCATCGTACAGACCGAGATCGAAGTCGTTTGCGGAGTTGTTCCAGGAAAGCTCTACCTCTATGGCGACGCTGGAGGGGACTTGGACGGAGTAGAAGTCGTAGTTGTCGGAGGTGTCCGATACCCATCCGTAGTATGTCCCATTCTGGTTAGCCAGGTCGAGTGCAGTGGATACGTCATCTCCTGCGTCTCCTCCGGAGTTGGCGTCGTTCTGATTGTAGGCGGGGCTGGATGAGAGGTTTGCCAGCCCTATTGTCAGGTTGTAGTACACGTCATTGCCAGAGTAGGCGTACACGTTGTAGTAAACCGTTGTTCCACCAACGGAAGATGAGTTGGCTGATACCGTCTCGGGATTGTCGTAGTAAGAGTAAGACAGGGTGTTCTGGTTCGAGTCATAGAGGTAAAGGTCCAGATCTGCCGACGAGTTCGTCCAGGACAATGAGGCCCAAGTGGTCCAGTTGTTAGGGACGAAAACGGAGTAGTAGTCGCTTGTGTCCCAGTTGTTGTCCACCCATCCCTCGAACGTCGAGAGATTCCCGGTCATGTTTATCTGCAGGGCAGTTGAAGATGAGTCCCCTGCATCTAATCCTGAGCCAGCGTCGTCTTGTGAGGAGCCAGGCTGCCCCGAAGTGGAGAACAGGGTGATTGTGAGGTTGTAGTCGCCCTCGTCTGTGTTGGTAAGTACCCTGATGTATACGTAGCTACCCCCTACGCTGGAGCCATTGCTCGAAACCTCGTAGGGGGAAGAGTAGTCGTATTGGATGTAGTAGGTTGCGCTTGACTCGATGAGCGAGAGTTGCGAGCCCGATGTGGATCCGTTAGGGAAGCTCATGGTAACGAAGATGCCGTTACCAGATGGAACTGAGATGTTGTACCAATCCTGGGTGTCAAATGTATCCGAGATCCACCCTGATACCGACTGATTGCTCGAATTCAGAGCAGTGGCAGAAGTCGCGGCGTCTCCAGCGTCCCCTCCTGTACCCGCATCGTTCTGGGTAGGCGCTTGCGGTTCTGAGAATATCCAAACCTGTAGGGAGTATTGCCCGGATCCCGACCACCTCCTAGCCTCGATGTAGACTGTGGTGCCGCCAATACTGGTGCCGTTTGATGTGACCTCGTCGTATGAAGAGGTCGAGAGGCTGGAGTCTATTTGCGAGTTGCCCGAGTCGTATAGGTAAAGGTCGAAATCGGCCCCCGAGGGAGAGGTCAGGCCAACGGATACTCCGGTTCCATTGGGCATGGATATGGAGTAGAAGTCAGATGTGTCAGTAGCGGACAGGTTTCCCGAGTAGGTTGAGTTGGTAGCGCTTAGGGAGGTCGATGTGCTAGCTGATCCACCGGCGTCTGAACCCGAGCCTGCGTCGTCAGCGATTGCAATCGAGGAGATTAGGCTCAGAATCAAGATCGTGGCCAGTGCCCTAGCGGTCGCTGCCGTATCGCCCATGGTTATGGCGTAGGCCCGAGTGTATTGAAGGTTGGTGAAAAATGGTGCAAAAAACACACCGCGTGCGAGTGCATCGTTTTAGTAATGGTAGAATCCTGTGCCGGACTTCCTCCCTAGCTCTCCTTTGGATACCTTCTCCACGAGTAGATCTGCGGGTGCGTACTTGTCGTCTTCCATGCCTTCTTCGAGTACGTTCAGAATGTGCATTACCGTATCCAGACCAATCAGGTCAGCAAGAGCAAGTGGGCCTATTGGGTGGTTCATCCCCAGCTTCATTATCCCGTCTATTGCCTCTGGCTCTGCTACGCCCTCCTGCAGAGTCAGGATTGCCTCGTTGATCATTGGCATTAGGATCCTGTTGCTGACGAATCCGGGGGAGTCCATGCAGGAAAGCGCGATCTTACCCATCTCCTCGGAGGCTGAGATCACTTCGGAAGTGACCTCTTCGGAGGTTTCTTCGCCGTTGATGACCTCTACTAGTTTCATGATCGGGACTGGGTTCATGAAGTGCATCCCGATTACTCGGTCAGCCCTTTTTGTGTGGCTGGCTATCTCGTTTATCGAGATGCTCGAGGTGTTGCTTGCCAGGATTGCCTCTGGCTTGCAGATGGAGTCCAGTTGGCTGAAGGTGCTGAACTTCAGTTCTGGTATCTCGGGTATCGCCTCGACGACTAGATCGCATGCAGAGAGTGCGTCCATGCTCACTGATGTACTGATCCTGGACAGTGCGGAAGAGGCTTGCTCGTCGGTAATTCTTCCCTTGGAAGCAAGCTTATCCAGGGAGTTGGAAATCGTTGACACCGCTCTCTCGAGGAACTCCTCTTTGATGTCAACCATCATGACTTCCTTGCCGCTACAAGCAGCGACCTGAGCGATTCCGTTCCCCATCTGCCCAGAGCCGACGACTCCTACCGAGTGAACTGCCATGTTTGACTCCGGGATGGACGGGGAGATGAGGTTTGGGATGCGGCTACTCCGACCGAACCATCCTTCTTCTGGCTATTCTCAGCGTTATTGCAATGATGACGGAGAGAGTCGCAATACCACTCAGGGAGAATACCCACAGCATGGTCCCGGAGTTCTGAGCATCGTCTATGGCCCAGTCTATCCAGTCTTGCTTCAGTACGTCAATCTGGTATTGATTTGAGTTCTTGGCTTGGTCCATCGAGAATCCCTCCAAGATGTGCTGTCCTGGGGAGTCGGGGACGGTGATGTTCTGATGGAAGATGCCTGTCTCAGGACAGATTAAGTCTCTCGATTGGACTTCGCTGCTTATTCTAACTAGAAGGCCGGGTTCGCATTCTCCGGATACCTCCCTGAGATTCGACAGTGTGGAGCCCTGGTACGTCTTCTCCGAGAATGCCAGTACTGGAGGGGTAGAGTCTAGCTCTACAGAAATTGTGTAGGAGTCCGTGCTATCTAGTGAGTCTATCTCGATTAGGAATTCGTTCTGACCTTCAACCAGATCGAGCGATAGGACTGGGTAGACTGTACCCGGTTCTACCACTCCCGTTGATCCTGTTGTGAGGCTGGTCCAGCGGACTTCTTGTGACGGGTGCCTGTCTAGGATGATGTCTATGCTATCGAGTGAGACCAAGGGTTGGCTACTTCCCGATACCGATGTGTCGTAGTTTGACTCAGGCAGTTGCATTTCCCTGCACTCGTGGAATGAGTTGTTGTTTTCCTGAGGAGAGGTCCGGTCAATGGCGTGAAGGCAGAATGTTTGGCTCCCTGTGGAGTTCAGAATCATCGCTCGGGACCCGGAGGATCCGGTCTGAGTCGTCACCTCAACTCCGTTTACGAACACCCTCAGGGACACTTCCTCCGAAGACCACCACGAAAGGTTCTGCACGTGGTCCCCCAGTGTATCTCCGCTGGATGGGGAGAGTACCCAGGATATTTCCGGGGCAATTGAGTCCATAGTCAGGGACCAATTTCTATGGTGTGTGTTTCCGGCCCAGTCCTCGAGTGATATCGATATGGCTACATCACCCTGTCCCAGCCCTTCTAGGGAGAGTGGGACGGAGATTTCTGTGGTTTCTTCATATTGGTTAATGCCTGGAAGTGGGAATCCTGTGCTCGCGTTCAGGATTGGGGGCAGGGATGTTTCTTCTGTGCAATCTGAAGTCTGGACCCATGAGAAGTACATTACGAAGACGCACCATTCCATCGTATCGGCTGGGATTTCGAGGATCACCTCGCCGCTTGTTATGTTGATCGGGTGTTGCAGTTCGGTTGGGCCGTAGCTGTAGTATGCCTGGTCCTGCAGTGTGATTAGGGATACTTCTGAAGGAGGTGAGGGGTCGTAAACGACCTGGAAAGAGGCCGTGGCGGAGTTGCCTGCATTGTCCGTAGAGGAGACTTCGAAAACGTTAGGGTCGCTGTTGTAGTAGAAAGACTGTTCTCCAGACTGTCCAGTGAATATGCCCATCTCCGATTCCTCCAGTACGAAGGAGAGGTTTGCCAGGCCTTCCTCGTTCGTCTCGACCACGGAGCCTTCGACCACTAGGTTCGAGCCGGGCTCGGTTTGTATCTGGAAGTCCAGAGTCTCGGTGTTTGTTATCCAGGGAACCCCGTGAATGGCCAGCATCGGGGATGTGACATCGTAGGAGACGGCTAGGTCCGAAGAGGAGGTGCGTCCGGATGCGTCCGAGACAATCGCGTGGAATTCGAACCATTGCTCGGTAGCGGGGAGTGTCGAGTTCACCCAAGCCTCCCTCAGGAGTAGGTTGTCGGATAAGTTGCTGACACCATTCCAGATAGAGGTGAGGTCGTGGAGGGTCCCGTTTGTGGATAACCCCCAAACCGAGTCAGCTGGGAATGTCGTATTGTTTGACGGCCATGTCCAAGTCAGATCGGATATGTTGAATCCTATTCCGATATCTGCTGCATGCAGTTTTATTGGCAGTTGTGTATTGGTCTCAGTGAGGTTCAGGGGAGCTGTGAACGATATCTCTGGGTCTAGTTCGACTAACTCGTAGTGATATGGGAGTCGGATCAGTGCACCTCCTTCGAGGGATAGGTCGATGAAGCCTGTCCAGTTCCCTTCCTCGGGAGGCCTTAGGTAGCTGATGTTCAGCTCTACCGCTCCGGTGGGGACTCGCCCCCCTAAGGAATCTGAACCAGAAGGCCAGATATCGGAAATCACTGATTCGTTCAGATCGTGGAATGAGGGTACGTCCAAGGATGACCCCGCGACGACCTCGATGTCAATCCAGAAGTCGGTCCCTTCTCCATCCACCGAATATCCGTGGACTGCTACGCCGTACAGTCCGTCCTCCGGATCTGTTACTGAAATCGTTTCCGAAGAGGTCCCGCTCCATGATCTCGTGACTTCTTCGCCTGAGGAGAAAATGCCGTCTCCGTCTCCGTCTCTGAAGAGGAATAGGTCGAGATCCACGCTATCATAAGAGTCCATAGAGACAGTGAGCTCGGATGCCTCCTCCATGGTCAAGTTGTACCACCAAGATGCTGTCATCTTGTCACCTGGGTCGTCCTGGAATGCTACCTGGTTGTCCAGGTAGATGGGCCTGACCCAACCGTGAGAAGAAACGGACTCCACGGGCATTGGCATTGTAGAGACCACGAGGGCGGTATCGTTCCCTTCAGACTCGGACCAGTCTGAAACGGTCCTGCTGAAGCCTGAGGATTCTGCTGAAATGTATCCGACTGAGATGTTGAGGGGGTTGTCGTTGGTCTCTACTCCGTGCAGTGCGGTGTGGAGGATCATTTGGTGAGTTCCGGAAGTTGCTGGGACTGCGAAGGTCTCTCTGGAGGTACCCGTGTATGTCCCCCAGTTGTGCTGTCCGCTCGTTGCGTGGTTGTTCACCGATCGTTCTTCGATGAAGAATGTGCTAGGCCCATACGAGTCCGGATCGTCATCGTAGTATCCGTGAGCCGTCTCAGTAAGCCATAGCACATCTATGTCCGTGTAAGGGTTGTCACCCCAATCAACATCTAGGATGATCGCCCCGTCTTGGCCTAGTTCCTCGGGCCAGTCGACTGTGAGGAACCTCCAGTCCCCGCTCTCGGGCCTCCAGCCCCATCTCATCGCACCACTTATCCAGGATTCGGTGTACAGGGTCTGGTTGGTTACGTTGCCGTCTAGGGGTTTCGGGAGCAGGGAGAAGGGACCCTCCCAAGGGACGTTTGTTACTATTGGCAGAGTCCAGCTTCTGGAATTATTGGGATCATCTGCTGATTGTGATTGGACGAGAATGCCGTGTTGATGGAGGCCTGGGGTGGAGTCTTGTGGCACTGAAACAGTGACGGGTACGGTGTGATTGGAGCCTGGTTCGATTTCGATGTTCTCGCTTGTGGATATCCATTCGTCATCGGAGATCCCGAAGGAGGTCCAATCGATTTCTATCCGAACTGGGTCTAGTCCCGAAGGACTTGCATCGTACCTCCAGACCCCAAGTAGCAGTCCATCTCGAGCATCTTCGAAAGGAAGGCCCACTCTTACCTCCGCTTGGGGTCCATGATACCACCAGTAGGTCACTTCCTCGAGCTCTTCTGAGTCCTCCCACTCTGACTCGTCAACCATTCCATCGCTGTCGCTGTCGTTGTGATAGGTGCCATCGCCATCGAAATCACTCCATCTGAAGACCTCTAGATATACCCGCTCCATTGAAGACCTGTCGAGATCCTCGTCGAATGCGTCATACTGGATTGTGGCTCTTGCTCTGAATTGCACCGTATCTGGGTGAAGTCTGTGGGAGGAGTCGTTGGTTATGTGTATGGGTATGAGCAAGTCCGGTCTATCGCCTTGGTGTCCGTCCCATGAGTCGTTCTCCCCGCCTCCTGATCCGTTTCCTGTGCTGTTCCAGACTAGGACCTCGTGAGCAAGGGGCTGGAAGGAGACAGGTGTCAGATTGAGTTGGAGTTCTGATGACCCGGGGTTTTCGAATTTGACATCGAATGTCTGTGATTCTCCTGGTGATATGGAATTCAGATTTGCGTCTCTATGCTTGCCATGGAACCAACCTGTGTTCCATTGTGCAGGGGATGCAGACCACGTTCCGTTCTCTGCGGCTAGGGTCTTGACCGCACGAGAGGCGTTCATCCATCCGCCTCCCTGAACAAAGGACTCGTACCCTCTGTCATCTGAGGTTGATAGGACGAAGTCACGGAGCTCCTGAGATTTAGGATGGTAGCCCCTATTCTCCAGCCAAGCCTCCTCCACCAGAGCGAGGAGTCCAGCCACTACAGGTGTGGCCAGGCTGGTCCCTCCCCATGTCGTCCATGCCTGGTTTGCATTGTCGTAGTTGTTGAGTGGCATATCTCCAGTTGCCGACCAACCGACTGCTACGATGTCGGGATCCATCCTTCCAACGGCGTTTGGACCTCTGTTCGACCATGGTGCGCTCTGCCCCCATGAGTCAGAGGAGCGGCTACTGAACGCACCCACTGAGAATACCCCGTGGGCAGCGCCTGGCACCTTTGTTGTCCCGAAGCCGTGACCCCCGTTTCCGATCGCTACGGCGTACGATGCATTTGAGTTGTAAACTCTGGTTATCCAATCTAGGTATAGGGAATATCCATCGGCCCCAGAGTCGTCGACAGAAGAGTACCCGAAAGAGAAAGACCCTATGTTCGGTTGATCTGGTGTGCTTGGATCTCCGTCATAACCCTCGGCAATGAATCTCCATGCATCCAATGAGTGCCCTCCTGAGTAGTGGTTTCCAATTGAGGAAATCGTAGCATTTGGTGCCATTCCTAGTACTCTGCCATCATCAACGACGCCCTGGGCGGAGATGGCACTGGCACAAAGGGTCCCATGTGTTCCTGACTCTAGCATGAAAAGAGTCAGGTTTCCGGGTCCTGCGATCCTGTCTGAGTACCCGTGTCTAGCAGAGTAGGTCCCTCCGTACGGGACTCCGTTTACTCCATCGGATACCCAGTATACGAGTCCGGCGGAGACGTCCCAGAGACCATCGCCATCCGTATCCCTACCAGATGTCTCCTCTCCCGGTCGCATGGGAGTCTCGTTGCCGAACCAACCGTCTCTATCCGTGTCGGGCCAAACGGTCTCGTATACCCCTGATAATCGATCATCAACGACCAGAATCGGGACGTCGCCACCGGCCCTGTCACGCAGGCGCCAGTCAGGATGCTCCCCAAGGTGATACTCTCCTGATAGGGATTCGTTCACTCCTGTGATGTTCAAACCCGATTCGTCGAGTATCCCGTCCGAGTCATTATCGAAATCTACGATGGATGTATCGGCATACCACGTATTTGACTCAGGGTAGGCCTTTCCATCTACCATCCAAGTATACATGCTGTTGTGATCGAACATCAGAGGCCAGCCGTAGTATGAAGAGTTCTGGAATCCAACTCTGGCCTGGGTCCCATTCAGATCGGGATGGGCGAAGTCGACCCCCGTATCTGCAACTGCGACTATTAGCCCCTCGCCTGAGAATCCCATCTCCCAAGCATCATTCGCACCGTGTATCTCTCCGGATCTTACAGTATTGGGACTCGGCTCGATGGGTAAGATTCCATAGGGCTCTGGAGAATTCTCTGCATCCAGCAAAGCCACGATTCCTGAAACCTGGATTAGCTTTGGCAAAAAAGAGGAGTTGACCCAAAAGGTCCGGTGATCCGTTCCAGTGGAGGTCGTTTCATGATGAGAGAGTCTTTCCCCCGGGCTGGCTGGAGCTTGCCTGTCTATAGCTCCGATCTGCCTCTGCCACGTGTCCAAGTGCCCAAGAGAACTAGTGATGGCAGTGACACGGATATTCTTCTGTCCGGTTTCGAACCTATCGAAAAGTGACTGTTCTATCCATGGATTATGGGTTCCCTGAACTTTATGCTCGTTTTCTGAGATTTCTGAGATATCGTTATTGTTGTCTGGAGTTGCCCCATAGGCCAAAGAAGACAATGAAGAGGCCAGTAGCAAAACCATCGATAACAGTACAAGTCTGCCTCGCACAGTTCACGGCAGGAAGAATATGGCTTGATATTGACGGATAACCGTCCCGTCAAATACAAAGAGTGGGTGTGCGAGGGGGGTAACGGAGTCCCGTAGTGTAGTGGTCCATCATCTCGGGTTTTGGTCCCGGGGACCCTGGTTCGAATCCGGGCGGGACTACCAAAAAATTGTAAGATATTTGAAATTGTATTGCATACTGGGCAAATACCGGTGATTTCTCGGAGTTCTTAGCATACCTGGAAAGGCGCAATTTCCCAGAATCATCGACATAGACTTGAAAAAAAATGGTGTTCCAGAAAGAATATGGCAGAGGGTCAGTCACTTGTCCCTGTTGCCGCGATAGTTGATTTGATTCTCGGTTTTGTTACCATAGCTCTCGTCAGAAGATCTGGCGAAAAGGAATGGGTGGAGAAATTTGCGGGTTTGCTAATTGGATGGATTCTGGTTTTGAAAGGGCTAGAATACACTTTCACGTCTGTTATGGAAGCAATCGTCGCTAATGAAGGATTGTGGATAATTGATTCTAGCAATAATTTACAGGATTCATTCTTCAGATTCGCCCAAAGGACTTGCAAGACCATATCTATTCTCTTGCTGGTTTTCCTTCCATTCATTTACCCGTACCCAATTCTCCAAAGAAAATGGAATATTAAGGTAGTAACTGCTATGATATGTGTACTATCAATCGTCCTTAGTACTATATCCATACTCACAAATTACAGGCACAGTGATGGAGAGTGGTTTTTGATGATTCCTGGAATGATGATTCTCGTTCTGGTCTACATCCGCTTCCTTTTGATGGAGATTGAAACTGGGGAAAATTCTCACAGGAGGATGTCTTTGGTTGCGGGATTACTACTAATCGCGATGTTAGGGGAACAAATGACGTACTGGTTGGCACAGGTTATTTCGATAAACAACGACTTTCTCGCTAGATTTGCGGTTGAATGGAGTCTCTGGGAACCATCTACATTTGGATGGCTGGGTACAAATTTGGTACTTTCCATGGGTGCGAGCACGATACTGATATTGCTGTTTTTCGAAAGTTGGAGGACCTATCATACCGGGATTAGTGGATTCTCAATAATCGTGTACCTTGTCGGAATTGTTGGATTCACTGCCGGAATTGTAGACTACGCGATTATGGACATAGTCAGGAGTTGTGTGGAAACTGAATGTGAAAGTTTTCCTGCGGCGTTTGAGATATGGTACGATTTCACATCTGAGACTCTGATCTACTTGTTCACACCTCTTATTTTTATGTACATACTACTAAATTTCGACATTATTAACTCCGATGCATCGGAAAATCGATGGCTAACAAGAATAATGGTAATCTTGATGTTGTTGATTGTATCCTCCAGCGTTATTGAACTCCTACAATCATTTCTTCCAGTTCCGGAGATGATCTCATCGGCAGCTCTGGCCATGGTGGTAGCGATTTTCATTGGCTGGGAGGAACGGATAATGACTAATCTCATGAGAGAGGGAGATACAGTGTCGAAGAAGTTAATTGGGATGGACGAGTTAGTTATACCAAAAATAGATGATAGGGATTATGATATAATGAGTGCGAGCATTGCTAGTGTAGTTTTCTTTAGCCTAATTATCTGTGCCCTTTATTCTGCGGTGATTTAGGTGATAAGATGAGTGATTTCGACGGTTCTTTTGGTGCAATAATCTCAAATTTATTCAAAGATAATGGGACTAAGGCAGCGTATTTGCCTTGCATCTTAGCAACCGCGCTTATTTTCTCTTATACCTCGGCTGACTTGGTTCTAAATCAGACTGACTTAGTAGACTACGTCAAGACCGAAAAGAGTTGGAATATTACGTTCGAAAACAATGTTGTGGACGATAATGGGGATAACCTCACGTTCGAGTTTGATGACATATGGGCAGACGGTGACGTCAAAGTGATCGACTTCTTTTTAGACGAAATATCGGTGGATGATGGTTATTTTGTCGGCTACATAGACGTGAAGGTTATTCCAGAAGAATGCAATGGAAGAGCAGGCAGTGAAGGTAGATGTGAGAACGGAATTTGGATTTCTGACGGGGGGGAGTGGGAGTGTGACTCCATAGGTGCTACGCTTCTGGGGGATAATTCGACTTTGACCGGACAGTGGTTTGACTCGGGGAATACGCTCTCGGGTTCGGATAGTGACTGCGAACCGATTTACTTGAGGATAGTCACATATCCAAACTACTACCAACATCAGAGCTTCAACCAAACGGCTGTTAATGAGTACCAAGCCCTTTCACCTTGGACGGTAGAGGGATGGGGTAGCGGAGTGATTTCTGTGCAAATCAACCTTGACGTAAACTCATACGGCGGGTTCGGCCCTGCAGACGACTCAGAGGAAATTACGATCCTGATTTCTGTACATCAATTCAAACCAACAGCAACAATGGTTTCTGAACCATAACTGCAATGTTGATTAAATGAGACCCTAAACGAATATCATGAGCGAGGATAGGTTGGTCAGGCCCCTTAGCCTGACAATGATTGGTAAGGTGTTCGAGGAAGGGGGTTCAATTCTCAAACCAAAGAAAGCAAAAGATGTCGAATTAATCCTTCCGTGTAAGGAAATTACGATAAAAATAGAAAGAAGGATACAAAGAACTGTCATTAGGGGTGGCGAGGGAGACGACTTGCTGGATGAGGGTTCAGAGTCTGCAGTCTACGATGTCCTGTGCACTGCTTCGGTTTCTGAGTACAATGAGCTAATTTCAGTATTCAGGAGCGGTCAACCCAATATCATCGACCCGTTTGATGGAAGAGAAGTGAAAGTCGCCATCAAATCAGTGGAATACTCCGCCTCCAATGGGGATCTTAAGATGCAGATAATCGAGGATGTCGACTGATTACCGATTTATTACGGAGGAATCAATTGAAAGGTCCTTTGTGATGTTCTTCTGGTGACTCTCGATGGTCCCTCCTCCTATTTCCAGTAGCTTCGCGTCCCTCCAAAGACGCTCGACTACATACTCTCCGACGTAGCCATATCCGCCCATTACCTGAATTGCCTTGTCTGCTATATTCTTGGCGGCAGTTGTGGCGAAGAGTTTCACACCGTCCGAGTCCAGCCTCTGGCCCGCTTTTGAGAGATCGATTTGTCTCGCTGTATCGTATACATATGCCCGCATTGCCCTGTAATCAGCCCAAGATTCACCGATATGTCTCTGGATCTGGCCGAAATTTCTGATTTGTTTTCCGAATGCCTCCCTTTCGCTAGCGTATGAGTTCATGTCTGCTAGGCATCTCCTGGCGATTCCGACACTCATTGCAGCCAATGCTACCCTCTCATGCTCAAGGTTCCTCATAAGGTGGATTTTCGACTCGCCTGGCATTCCGATGATATTCTCGCTCGGCACGACACAGTTCTCGAAAACCAACTCGGCTGTGGTGCTCGCCCTCATACCCAGCTTATCCTCTATCTTTTGTCCTGCGGAGTACCCCTCCATTCCGTTCTCGACCAGGAAAGTGGTTATTTCTGCCCTGCCTCTTTCATCAGTACCGGTCCTAGCATAAAGCCAGACGATGTCTGCCGGAGTACCCTCCTCGTCAATGATGCCGTTTGTTATCCACATCTTCCTGCCATTGATAATCCAAGACCCGTCGTCGGATTGTTTGGCAGATGTTTCCATGCCAAGTACGTCCGTGCCTTGGTTTGGTTCACTCATTCCCAGGCATCCTACCCACTCGCCACTGCAGACCTTTGGGAGTATCCGCTCCTTCTGAGATTCACTTCCGCTATGAACTAGGTTGTTCACGAAAAGTTGGTCATGTGCTAGAAATGCGAGGCATAGGCCCGGGTCGGAATAGGATAATTCCTCGTTGACAATCGCTACAGATGTCGCATCCATCCCCGCGCCACCGTAATCAGGGGGGGGCGGTTAACCCTAGGAGCCCCATCGACCCCATTTCTCTGAATAGTTCCAAATTGAATCTCTCTTCTCTGTCGCTCTCGAGGGCCTGGGGCTCTACTCTTTCTCTGACAAAGTTTCGAACCATCTCCCTCAGCATCGAGTGTTCCTCGGTGGGATTTGCGATATCCATGTCTCGCCAACTCTCGGGCATAACGCTGGTAGGGGTGGTCGTCGTAAGAGACATTCGTTGTGCGGGGCTCTAGTTCCAGAAGGCAGAGTCCTCCCAAGGAAGCCCGATGGCTATCCCGACGACCTCCAGAATGACGAAGTTCCAAATCAGGTAAGTAAGAATGGCGGCTGTAAAAACTGCCAGGGTTGTGTTGATCACCCTCCTCTTCTCCCTCTTTACGTCGTCCAGGGTGCAAACTCCCCTATTGCGGAAGTAAACTACTAGGCCGTAGGAGAGCATGGAGAGTGATACCATGTATAGAGCATATCGGACCCACGAGTAGTAGAGGTCGTTCGAGAGCTGATCCGCTGCGACTATGGCTGAGGAACCCGCGAGCATGACCCAAACGACTGAGGGTAGGCAGCAGAGGCTGGCTGTTATCGCTGAGAGCGCTACCAGCCTAGTGAGGGGTCGCGTCTGCTCTGAGTCCATACTACCACTTCCTATGGAGTGACCCTTCTGCTATCCCTTGGGAACGGGATGGCCTCTCTGATGTGCTCAGCACCAGAAAGCCAGGTGCATAGCCTGTCAACCCCTAATCCGAAGCCTCCGTGGGGGACTCCTCCGTATCTCCGGATATCGATGTAGAATTCGTACGGCTCACGAGGGGTTCCCTCCTCGTCAATTCTCTCGAGTATTTCCTCCTCGGACCATGTCCTCTCTCCCCCTCCTATTATCTCGCCATAGCCCTCGGGAGCCAGAAGGTCGTGACATAGGACGTATTTCGGTTCTTCAGGATCGGGACGGTGATAGAATGGCTTGGCCACCCTCGGGTAGTGAGTGAGGAAGTGGGGGACCTCGAAGTCAGAGGTTAGAATCTTCTCTTTGGAGTAGTCCAAGTCCTGACCCCACTCGACCTCTACTCCCTTCGACTGAAGTGTCTCAATGGCCTCGTCATAGCGCATCCTGGGGTACTCGCTTTCCGCGAATCTGGCTACCATGGACAAATCTCGGCCCAATTCCTCGAGTTCCTCTGATCTCTGTTCGAGTAGGGTACTCGCGACGTGTCGCACCACTCCTTCCCCGTGTTCCATCACCTCGTCATTGGAAGCCCATGCTATCTCCATCTCAGCATGCCAGAACTCTGTTAGGTGCCTCCTTGTCCTGCTCTTCTCTGCTCGGAATGAGGGGGCCATCGTGTACAGTCGCTCTAGGGCCGGCATCGCTGCCTCTGCATAGAGCTGCCAAGACTGGGTGAGGTATGCCTTCTTGCCGAAGTATGGGACTTCGAACAGTGTACTTCCACCTTCCACGGCCCCTGCAACGAAGTTTGGGGCCTGGTACTCAGTGAAGTCTCTGTCACGGAAGTATGAGTGGATTGCCCCGAATACGGTGCTTCTAATCTTCAGCATGGTCGTCATTCGGCTCGTTCGAAGGTAGAGGTGCCTGTTGTCCAGTAGGAACTCGGTCTCACCGCCATCCGAGTCCTCCATCGCTGATTCGGTGATAGGGAAGGGGCGATCGGGGTTCACGGGACCGACCACAGTGGCTGAAGTAACCTGGACCTCATGGCCGTGCTCTCGATCAGTTGGCTCTACCACACCTGTTACCTCGACACTAGATTCGATTAGAGCGTTCCTGAGAGATTCGAAGCACTCGTCACCTACTACGTCCCTCTTCGCCACGCATTGGACGTGGCCTGTAGAGTCTCGAACAACGATGAACCGAATCTTGTTGGAGCCCCGGGTCCTGTGGACCCACCCCTTGAGAACCACCTCTTTGGCATCATGGGAGCCAGCCCTAACATCTCCAATCCAGTACTCTTTCCCCATAGCGTCGCCAATCGTCCGTCTCAGACCATCGGTTATGAATCCTCGATTGCTCGGCATATACATTGGCGGGTCTGACGGGGTTCGAACCCGCGACCGCCCGGTTAAGAGCCGGGTGCTCTACCTGACTAAGCTACAGACCCGGCTCGGGATTGGCAGGCCCTCTTTAACGACGACGGATGCTAAATTCTTCCATCAGACTTGATCAGCTCTTCGATTCCATCACTCGAAGCGACGATTACTGCATCGCATATGCCTATGAAGAGCCCTACCTCGACCACTCCTGGAATATCGGAAATAGCTCTCTCCAAGGATGTTGGATCGGAGATTGTTGGGCCGAAGGAGCAATCCAAGATGAGGCCGTTGTTATCTGTCTCGAACGGTTCTGAACCGTTTGTCCTCAGGCTGACTTGTCCGGGACAAATTCGAGAAATGCCATCTCTAACTCCTTCCCAGAGGTCCGAGTCGACCTCAACTGGTAGGTCGAATTCGCCCAGTACTTCCACTTTCTTGGTGTGATCTGCCACAACAACCATCGATTTGGATTTCAGAGCTACTACCTTTTCCCTAGTTAGAGCGCCTCCCCCTCCCTTTATCAGATCGAAGTTGTGGTCAAACTCATCGGCCCCGTCTATTGTTAGATCTAGGGTTCCTGAGTCCTCGATCTTCAACAAAGGAATACCCAGCTCTTCCGAAAGCCTCCTCGTATCTTCACTAGTAGGGACCCCAACGAGGTTCATCCCTTCCTCAGTGATCAGCCTTGCTATCTCTATGATAGAGTACCTAACTGTAGAGCCGGTGCCGAGTCCGAGTGCCATGCCATCTTTGACGAAGCGGCATGCTGCGATGCCTGCTTGCTCCTTCAAGAGCTCTACATCGGACATGAAACCGCGTCTAGTAGGACGTGCATGATGCTTGCCCTTGTCATGCGGTGGGTTCTTCGGGTATGGTGCATCCGCACAGCCGAGGGAGCAGGAGGGTCGCTGACAGTGTTAGACACTGAGGAAAGTCCCCTCTCCGCGATGCAGGCGTCTCGTCACAAGACGAGGGTCCGGGAGGGCCGGCTCTGCAGCAGAAACGAACCATGCCAGGAGTACGGTGAACCCGCGAGGGGGAGGTTTCCTGAGTGTGGCTGGAACGGGCAACCACGCCGGAGCAAGTCCAAGCAGGTCCGAATGGCATCGACAGGACCGGGTAGGATGCATAGTTGAATGCGACCAGCCGAAAGGTGAACAGAAAGGGGCTTACTCCCTGCACCCTCGCCAACTATCTGAAGATGACTGCGTCTAGGGGCGCCGAATCTGCGATAGAGCCG
Source organism: uncultured Candidatus Poseidoniales archaeon (assembly GCA_902530535.1). Taxonomy (GTDB): domain Archaea; phylum Thermoplasmatota; class Poseidoniia; order Poseidoniales; family Thalassarchaeaceae; genus UBA36. The sequence goes on along the minus strand of CACAAP010000003.1, from coordinate 14,063 downwards.
CTCTCGTCATAGTCCTGCCATGTTCCGAAGGACTTGCCTCGAAGAGCATGGGAAATCTCGTGATAGGCGACGATCAGGCTCGGGAGGAGGATGGAGCTGGTCAAAAGTGCCAAGACCAGAAGTAGCATCATCAGTAAGAAGAAGTTCTGCAGGCCTGGAATTGCTACGAAAAGCCCAGCGGCCAGTCCTGTGCAAGTCGTCGCGGTGGTCTCGAAAATTGTTCTGCCCGTTCTGGAAACCGACTTCTGAATTCCCGATGGAGTCTCTCGTTCGTCCTTTATTCGATCAATTATGTGGATTGAGTCATCGACACCTATGCCGAACACAAGTGTACCTATCATTGCCGTGAATACGTTGACGTTGACCTTGTAGAACCACATCAGCAGGGGTTGCCAGAGAACAACGACTCCGACTGCAGTCATGGTGAATAATGCTAGTCTTGCGGATCTGAATAGTATGGCCATTACGAGTAGCAGTATCAGCATCGTGGCAATAGTTGTCTTTGACTGGGCCTCGTGAATCCCGTCGTTAATGTCCAGGGAAACCGGGAGACCGCCCGTTAGTAGAGAGTTGTAGACCCCCTGTATGCCAAGAGCGTTGCATCTCAGTGCATCGGAGCATCCACCCTCGTCTAGGTGGCCGTCGATAGTGTCCCTTAGGCCTCCTGCTACTGCGAGATTGATGTATGGTTGGTTGACATAGACTAGGGTCTTAGTCTCACCATCGCCGTCGTCTGAGTTCATCAGCATCGATCTAATTTCGGGGCTCAGGGTGTCGAATGCGATGTTCACCATGTCCTCTCTACTGCTTACTGTGTAGGGCCAGCAATCTGGACGGAGTGGGTTGGTGGACTCGTCCCAACACTCGTCATGGATTAGGTCCCAGAGGCTCTGATCGTATAGTTCGAGATTTCCGATCTGTACGTCTACATGTATTGCCTTGAGTATATTCACGAGACTGATGGTTGTTGTATTCTCCACGTTGTCGATCCTGATGGTCTGCATCCTCTCAATCGAATCTAGGATTGGCAGATCTCTGATTGGGGCCGTGTCGTTCTCGGTTACGTATTCAGTGGCGTCAACGATGAACATGTTAGTCTGACCGCCCTCGAAAACGATGCTGTACTCCCTTAGTGCTTCATAAGACTCGAGATTAGGGGGGACCTCGTCAGAAGATCCGGTGATGTCCTTCCCCAACTGCTCCTTGAACATCATACCGCCCCACACTGTGGCCGCCGTGGAAATGAGGATCACCAAAACAGTGGCCTTGAGGGGGACCTTGCCCACAGACTCCCAGAACTCATCTAGTAGTGAGAAGGTCAGGGTTGTCGAAAGGGTGAAACCCAGGATCAAGAGGTTTGATGGGGATAGATCCAATCTTGTTAGATCGGTGATGAGGAACAGAGTACCGGTGAAGATTAATGTGGAAGCTAGATAGAAGAATATGCTGTTAATCCCAAGGATTGTGCCGAAAACGTCAGAGGTATCTATGGCGGATTCCTCCCTCTTCATCCAAGGCGTTTCTCTTTCCTTTGACTCCCTCCTTGCCGTGATCCTCTTCCTCCTAGCAGACTCCACCACTCCGCTCGAAAGCAGGCCATCTGAGTCCCCTTTCCTGTAGCGTAGGAGTTCTATCCATGCAGGGACCATTAGCATCGAGATGATGAAGGTGGTCGAGATGCCAATCAGTAGGGTCTTCCCAACGGTCCTCATTGGTTCGATGGGGACTAGACTATGCCAGGTAAGCACGCTGAAACCGACTATTGTAGTCAATGCGGATAGGAAAATCGCGTTTCCAGTAGTCATGGCTGCTCTGACGTTGGCAGTCAGACTAATCTGGGGGTCGAAAGGATCTGGCTCCGGGACCTCTACCCCGTCTCTCTTCGATGTCCATGCCTCCTCCTCCATCTCCTTCAGAATATCCTTCCTGTTCTCCTCGATTCTATTGGTCAGGTGCAACGAATAGTCCACACCGAGACCCACCAATATGGGTCCTGCTGAGATGATCATGGGCGTGAGCATGATGTCGAAGATGACGGTGGAACCGAAGGTAACGGCTAGGCTCATCGCTATCGGGGTCCCGCAGATTACGATTACCTTCCAGCTCCTGTGGAGAATGAACATCGTAAGGCCCACGAGCACTAGGCTGACTGGTAGCATAGTGTACCTGAGTGCCTTGTATATCTCGTCCGAAACGTCATGCAAGACAGGCGTTAGCCCCGTGACGGTGACTGCTCTCCTTTCAGGAATCTTGTCCGACCTCTCCTTGTCCATTGTCCAGACTTCATCATAGACTTCGAAGCAAAGAGCGCAGTGGATTCTGGCTGGATCTGAGGAAAGAAGTGCTTTGACATACGCGATGAATGCCTTATGATCTCTGATCTCCTCACCTGTCTTGAGATCGGCCCTGGGGGTGATGTCGGTGTTGGTCATATCGAATGAAATCCCCATTATTACCACCCCAGTATCCCATATCCCGTCGTTGTTGGTGTCTCTGACGAAGTTTGAGAACAGATCCCCGGAGTTCTCGACATAGCCATCGATTCTATCCTGGGCTCCGTCCCCTTGGGGTATTGAGTATCCCTCGTTAGGATTCAGACTAGCCAAATCACAGTCCCCATCTGAACCTGGTAGCCCGTACTTCTCCACGGCGCACGAGAAGCGATAGTCGGTGGAGTTTGCCTCTTTCACGATTTGGGCCGGGGATAAAATCCATACAACGCCATCACAGCCGCTCATTGGGCTGGAACAATAATAGGATCCACGATCCTCCTTGTTGTAGTCCAGACCTCTCCCATATCCCCCAGCTTGGGCGTTGTTATCGTCACCTTCTATCCATGAAATCTGGTTCAAAATATCGGCATCTGTGATGTTTTCATCACCATGCTTAGCACCGATGGCTGCGTTATTCGTCTGAATGTAAAGAATCACTATGTCCGTGGCCCATTGTTCCCTTACCTCGTTAAGCAACAGTGTTGAGTTGGCCCCGTCGGGGAGATAAATCTCGACATCCCCGTTAATCTGGTGTTCGAAGTCCTCGGCCCTCCATCCAATCAGTGCAGAAGCCAATAGAAGTGTCACTATCAGGTATGCTGGACTTCTGAGAATTGCACTGTAAGTCAACTCCACTACTCTCTGGGCCGCTATGTGAGCGGTATCCGAGATATCGTTGATCAACTGACCCGCAGTGTCGATAAAACCTCCAATGGGACTATCTCCAACGGCATTCCTTAGACTCGATAACCGATCGGTGAAGGGACTAATTCTTTCGAAGAACCAAGACCAGAAAACAAGCTCTTCATCTTGTTGAGGTCTTCCATCCGCAGAAGTCACGGACCCCTTCCCCAACTCAAGCCAAATGAAGCGTTCGGATACGCGTTATCCAGATGTGCCGATTAATGGACAAAAAGGAAAATTCGGTTTCCGATGTACTCAATAGTATGATGTATGGACCGATATCATGGAGCTTGTCACAGGAGGCGCCGGCTTCATCGGCTCCCACTTGGTCGATGCTTTGGTAGAGCAGGGCAAGAAAGTGAGAGTAATAGACAACTTCAGTAGCGGTAGAGAAGAGTTCCTTTCACATCACCTGGATGACGGTTCTGTGGAGATTTTCAATGAAGATCTGTTAGATATAGAAGCGATAATGGCTGCGATGGAGGGCATCGATACCGTGCACCATATGGCTGCAAATCCGGATATCAGGCTGGGGACAGAAGTTACCGATACAGACCTGAAGCAAGGAACACTTGCCACTTACAACGTCCTCGAGGCTATGCGCTTGAACGAAGTGGGTAGGATTTCCTTTGCGTCGTCGTCTGCAGTTTATGGGGAGGCCAGCGTAATGCCTACGCCGGAGAGCTACGGCCCAGTGATGCCTATTTCCTTGTATGGAGCCTCGAAACTAGCTAGCGAGTCCCTAATCACGGCTTGGGCAGGAACATTCGGAGCTAAGGGCTTCATTCACAGATTCGCAAACATTGTCGGCCCGAGAGGGACCCATGGCGTGATATTCGACTTCATTCACAAACTCAAGTCGAACCCTAGTAGACTCGAGGTTTTGGGAGATGGGAACCAGGAGAAGTCATACATGTCTGCTCACGACTGCGTTCGGTCTATGCTGCACATTATCTCGATGGGTGAAGAGGGCTCTGTACTGTATAACTTGGGAACGGGAGATACATGCTCCGTCTCTAAGATTGCGCAGATCGTTATTGAAGAGAGCGGCCTAGAAAGGGTCGAGATAGCCTACACCGGAGGGAAGAGGGGTTGGGCCGGAGATGTCCCCAAGACCTACCTGGATGTGACCAGGCTGCTTGACAGCGGCTTCGAGCCAACAGCGATGTCCGAGGATGCCATCAGAGAAACTGCAAGGGACCTCATTTTAGAAATCGGCCTTTGAGTTCGGCATGGACAACGGCCCCCAATAGAAGGAATCCATGGTTCGGATTCTTAACCACCAGTCCTTGAGTGATAGCATGAGCAAACGCTGGTACCAGGAGAACAAACGCGACCCTTGGAGGAGGGATGCGAAGTCGAAGGGGTATCGGGCACGCTCAGCTTACAAGCTAAAGCAGATCCAAGAGAAGTTCGGAATCATTCGCAAGGGAGACTGCGTATTGGACATAGGTTGTCACCCCGGTGGTTGGACTCAAGTTGCAGTAGAGGAGGTCGGGGAGAGTGGCAAGGTAATCGGGGTTGACCTGTTGGTCACATCTCCAGTCGAGGGAGCCACAGTATTGGTCGGGGATATAACTCATGACTCAACGATTGAGGAAATCACAAGGGAGATTGCGGAAGGACCACTCAACTGCGTGATCAGTGACATTTCCCCTAGGCTTACTGGCAGGTATGACACTGATCAGGCAATATCCCTGGAGCTCTCAACGATGGCACTGGATGTTGCATCGGATCTCCTGGCCCCGGGGGGTGGCTTCGTTACGAAGGTCTTCCAAGGAGCAGGTATCGAGGGCCTCGTTGAGGCTGCTAAGCTGAGATTCTCGTCCGTTGGGAGGTTTTCCCCCACTGCCAGCAGGAGTGCTTCTTCTGAGACGTATCTCGTCTGCCAGAGGAAGCTGCCAGAACCAAAGAAAGAAGGGTCTGCAATGCAGCACGTAGAAGATCATCTGGCCTCGATAGGAATAGTTGTTGAAGAAGACTTAGACCAGGAGATTGATCCGATAGTTGGATTCAGGAAACTGCCCAAGAAGGAGTAGCTACTCTGAGTCTCTGTCATATGGCTTGATATTCTGCCACTCAGATGCATCTGACCTAGAAACGATCGCATGCACCCATTCGTCTTCTGAGCAATTGAACACCTCGTGAGGAAGGCCCGGTTCGATGTAGAACATGTCCCCGGCACTGTGTACCACGGACTGGCGACAGCCCTCCCCATACTCGTGCCTGACACTTCCCTTCAGGAGGTATATCATGACATCGAAGTCAACATGGATATGTGCCTTCGCTATTCCTCCTGGCGGGATGTATGCCCTGTTCATAGAGAGCCCAGTGGAAGGGGTGTTCTTTCCCGAGAGTCCGGCCCCATACTCGATGTTGTTCCAACCTCTGATCTTCTCTACCTGCCTCAGACTCCAAATGCCCCCTTCGTCATTCACGTAATCTGATAGGTCTGATTGCTCCCCAGTCAGGCTCATTTCTTCCTCGGCCATGTTCAACTCGACTAGTCCAATCTTTTCAATTTTCAGCAATTTTGGCTAGATTCTATGCCCCGATGTCACTGGATTACCACAATCAACGCTAAAAAGGGACCCTAGTACGCCAGCAAGTCAATGGCCGGGACTAGTGGAAGGGCAACTGTATGCGCGTCCTCCGGGACGCCCTTAGTGGGCAGCGAGAGCACCTCTTTCCCCTGCCCGGTATGTTCGGCCCCTCTTGGGAGGAGTCAGAAATGCAGGGTTCAGTCCGTGAAGTATATGTGCCCTGAGTGCAATTTTGTAGGGCCTTGAGGTGATGTATATGGGCCATGTAGTTGTGAAGTACAAGGTTACTCTGGACCAACCTGAAGATGGTGGTCCGAACTACGAAGGGATAGCGAGCGTAATCTCGGACTTCGAAGAAGTGCAAGAGGTGGAGATCAAGCCACTGGCATTCGGAATGATGTATATAGAGGTCCAGGCGGTTCTGGGAGAAGGAGAGGGGATCGTTGACGGATTCGAAGACAGGGTCAAGCAGGTCGACGATCTAGTGGGACAAATCGAGGCCTTGGAAATGGGCCGCCTCTGATCAGTAGTGGTCGAGTGGCGATCTCATGAACTCACGCATTAGTACGGTTGCGTATGCTCCTGCTGGTAAGGTGAATCTCAGTCTGAGAGAAGCCCCTTCGGGATGCCAGCGATCGCCCTCGAGTGGACCTTCTTCCCAGCGATTGAAAAGGTCGTTTGTATCGGGTGCCTGCTCGACGGTCAAGTCCCTGAAGGGGACGGAAAGTGCCCTCCTCGTACCTGAAGTAGTTAGCCGGGGGATCTCCTTCACGACCCAGTCCACATCAGAGAGACCTGCAGCATCGATGCCTTGGACTTCGAAATCACCGGGCTCACAGCTGGCGTGATTGGAATCACTTCCAGGCAGGATACCAGTGACTGCAAGCCTCCCGAGTTCACAGTTTCGTTGGCACCTCTCAAGATTCGTACTGCTGACTCGGGCCATCTTGCCAACGTCAATCCTTCCGTTAGACAGAATCGGTGCGACCAAATCCCCCTCTACAGGTTCGATGATTGGCATTCCCGATTCCATCCTGCCACACAAGGAGTGATTGAATGCGAGAGACTGCGCTGAATGGACCATCAAGAGTTGCAAGGAGTTGGGGAGGGTCTTGAATGCGCCGACAAAGTCATCCGGTTTCTTGAGAAGGTGCTCCAGCATTGATTTCTCGTATCCAAGCCTGTCTGGGGCTATTTGGAGGGATTTTCCCGGGTCCTTTTCATTCCTCCAAGAAGATCTGAAGTCCTCAGACTCTTGGCCCTCTCGGGCACCCTCCATGCCGACGTAGAGGTCTACCGCACTTTCGAAGTCCCCCTCGATTACTGCCTTTCCTACCTCAGGTGTAACCGGTCTGGCCGAACCGAAGCGCTGAGGCCCGATCCAATTTGGGAAAGCATCTGAACCTATGGCCTCGGAAAGGCCCTCTCTAATCTCGTGGACCCTGCGCATGGCCTCCTTGGCATCAATAGGATTTCCTGATTCATCGCAGCAACCGCGTACGGTAATTGTGAATCGGTTCCCATCATGATCGCCCATGGTTGCCTTCTGATGGGTCCTCCCCAGTACCTCGATGGTGCTATCTGGTATCTGTACTGACTCGACCTTCTTCCTTGGTGCGTCTATCACCAAAACCTGAGTGGTTATTGCCCTCTTATCCTTCAGTCCGGAGCTGAAAATTCTGTTCTTGTTTATCCCGCAAGATCTCGCCATGCGTCTGATGTACCGATTAGTCTCCCAATTCGTCATAGTCACCCTTGCGACTGTGAACCTCCCCTTTTCGTCAAAAGCGGGAACCTTGGATGATTCCTCGACCCGGAAGTCCTCTACTCGGGCTTTCAGCAGCCCGCCAATGCCCTCGGATGGCACTACCCAAGTAGAAAGTCCCAGATATTCTTCGATTTCGCTCCCTTTCAGGGAATCACCCCCTCAAAGCTTGATGCTGGAGAGTTCCTTAGCGATCTCTGAGCATATGTCTTTGAGAATTTTGTCCGCCTTCTTACCCTTGACGGACCTTACATACAGCTCCGGATCATCCAGATCTGGGTGGTTCTGGAAGTAGTTAGCATACTCCACGTCGTCCCTATCATTCAGACGGGACCTGAACATCTGTAATGCAGTGTGATTTCCGTCCAAGACCCTAATTCGCAGTTCTCTGCCCTCGTTCTTCAATACTTTTACTGGCATGGGACGGACGCTCGACATGAGTGGCCCTTTTGAGGGCTTGCATGCCAAAGCAGAGCCAAACGAGCACCAAACCTCCCCTAAGTTTTACATCGGGAGGTTTTGGGCGCGACGATGTCAGGGATGGATGCCATGACAAGACGATTGGCTGAGACGTTTGACAGGATGTCCCTGCCAATCCTAATTGTGAGTCTTTTCCTAACTGGATTTCTGGCATATTTCCTAGCGGGAAGCCTTGCTTTCACAACTGACCTGTCTTCTTTCGCTCCCGAGACGGAAGCCGACGAGGCCCAGGAGAGGATCGAGGGGTCGATAGGTTCGTCCCCGCATCTGGTATACATCAACGTGAAGCCGTCAGCCAGTGATGATCAGCTGGCGAATGTACTGGAGATGAAGGCACTTCACAGGCTATCAGAGGACTATGAGAGAATCCAATCACACTCTGACGAGAATGGGCACTTCATCGCGTCACAAATCAATGCAGCTGAGATTCTACAGAGGTTCCTTGAGGAAAGGAACTACACAGGGGATCTGACGGACTTCAATGACTGGAAAGGAATGCTGGAAAGCGTGTTGGAAGACGAAGAGTGTGGGGACGCCATTGGAAGCGATGAGCGATCGATAGCTAATGCCGCGTTCGCCTCATCTGCGTTGCTACACGAAGACTTGGACTACTCTCCGGTTTGTGACTGGCTGGAAAGCGGTACTGGGAACCCGACACCCAGCGCAAGCAGTACACTTTGGCTCATCGAAATCGGGGGGGATGTAGATAGCGAGGACAGGCAGAGGTATGCAAACGACATCAGGAGCATGTTGAGCGAGCAGTCCATTCTCGAGTACGGAGTTATCTCTGACGATCTAATCAGTAACGACATCAACGAGTCCACCCTAGATAACCTGGTCTGGCTAATTCTTCTTGCGGTAATCGTAGTTGTAGTCCTCCTTGCACTTACCTTCAGATCCGCTACTATGGTTGTGGCGCCACTAACCGCATTGCTGGCTTCTCTGGTTTGGACGTACGGCGCCATATCCCTGATGGGAATGAAATTCTCGATCCTGGAGATAGCGGTGGCCCCTGTTGTTCTCGGCCTAGGTATAGACTACTCAATACACCTACAGAGGGCTTACGAGAGGGCCAAGGGAGGTTCCAGCAGCTCCGCAGAGGCGTGGGCCAAGGCCCTAATGGAGCTCAGAGTTGCACTATCACTCGCTGTAACTACCACGGTCTTCGCATTCCTGGCAAATTCTCTTTCCCCCTTGCCGCCCCTCAGGACATTCGGCGCCACCTTGGCTCTCGGGGTAGTATCTGCATTTCTGGCGAGTACTGTAACAGTAGGGGCAATGCACGTTTTCGTAGAGAGGACCATGGGAGCCTCTCGAAGCAGGGGTCTTGAGCTGGGTAACCTAGCCGAGAGAGCAGCAGAATTCCAGAGGGGGAAGGCGCCCATGGTCCTCCTATCTGTAGCGATAATCACAGCAGGATCAGTAGTCGTCGCGATGCAGGGACTTGACACCAGCTTTGAGTTGACTGACTTCCTATCCGAGGACGAGATGGATATCATGGAGGTCAGGGAAGACCTCTACGGATCCTACGAGGTGAACGCTCTGAAGTCGGTCTACATCCTATTAGAGCCGAGCGAAGGGGAGTCCTCATTCGATAGCGAGGAGGGGCTAATAGAGGCTCTTGGAGATCTGGAGGACTCCTTGGCAAGGATGGAGGGGGCGGTGGTCACGGAGGCCCCGGGCACTAGCAACGAATGGGCCTCTTACGACAGCATATACAGGATAGTGGCAGATGCGATAGAGCGGGATCCTTCATTCGGGGTGGATAACAACCTGGAGGTCTTCGGCGAGGACCTAGCACCAAGCGAAAGCTTCGTTGAGGGAGACTTGGCCGTGGCCATTTCATCGCTCCTACAGAACGAAACAGTTGGAGACCAGCTCAGAGGTACCACTTGGGCGGAGAGGGCCGAGGAGCACGTAGGACTGACCGAGGATGGTACTGCGATAAGGTACCTTAGAATCAGAGTCGATGTCGAGGCGCAGAGCAGCGCTATGGTAGAGCAAATCTCTGAGGAGATGAGGGCGGAGGCTTCCATAGTCTCGTCGGATACCGGGGGTAGGGCGTACGCCGTTGGCGACCTGATGACCCTCTCGAACCTCCTGTCCGGGCTAATTTCCTCTATCGTAAGCTCCACCGCGATCAGCCTAACCGTCTCTCTGCTCGTTCTGGCTACTCTTACTCGCAGGATAGGCCAGTCTCTGCTGGTTATACTGCCCGTGGGCCTTGCTGGATCATGGGTCGTGGGCTCAATGGCGGTCCTGGGAATCAACTGGAACGTCCTGACGATTATGATCACCGCACTTACCATAGGTCTTGGAATCGACTACTCTATCCACGTCTGGAGGAGGTTCGAGTCCAACAGGGCTTCAGGCATGGCAATCTGGCCCGCAATGCGAGACATGTACGCGCATACCGGATCGGCGCTCCTGATGTCAGCTGGCACCACCATTTGCGGATTCATGGTTCTGCTGCTCTCCCCAATCCCAGTAATCAGAGACTTCGGGGTCGTGAGCTCCATCTCGGTGACCTTCTCGCTTGTCCTTGCGTTACTGGTACTTCCGGGCCTGCTTGCGGCAGAGGTGCGGACCAATGGAAATGGCTCCTAGTCCAAAAGCCCAATCAGCTCCCGCACCTCCAGGTTCTGCTCCCTGGCGAGGAGCAGTATGGCGATCTCTAGAGAAACAGGGCCCAATGCCCTCCTCTTCCTCTCGGCCCTCCTCAGGACCTCGTGCCTCTCGAGGCCGGACATCGACGAGACAATAGAGGCCATTCTTGCCAATGGGATTTCGATGCTTGACGATTCCGCGTCCTCATTCTTCTCAGCGGGATTATCCATAGGAGGCGGGGCTTCATCTTCCACATCCGTATCGGGTGACTCAGGCATCTCTTCGAACCTTGACAGGAATGGTCGCCAACCCATCTCGGGACGGTGATCTGGGATCGAGGAGGATGGCTCGAGGGAAGCCTGACTACCCACCAGCCAACCGGCCGAGTGAAGGCGCCTTGCTAGGGATAAAGCAGAGTCTGGAGAAAACCACTGCATCTCAAGGGACCACATTCTGGAAAGGTCCCTCATACTTACAGCGGTCCCTCCGCTGAAAGAGGAGTGGAGGAGCTTCGAGATCTCAATTTCGACATCCTGGGACATATTTCAAGGCCGGCTAGACGACAATGTGCTTGATGGTTGTCCTGAGCGAAAACGCGCTTCATTGAAGTGTGATGGCACTATCCGCGGGCGATTCCAATGGCTAGGGAGTACATCGCACGCGACCCGCGCACCGGCGAGAGGATTGGAGCGAAGCGAAAAGGAGCTCGGAAGGGAGTCGGGATCGCTGCCTTGTCCCCAGATAGCGGGCCGTGGCAGAGGTTGGAGCCCCACGAGATCCTGCCACTCGCCAACGGGGAGTCTGGGAAGATTGAAATCTTGGCCGACGGAAAGAGGTGGCTCCTAGGAAGGATTGACGCTATCAAGGCACTAGCAAAGGTTCCAGAAAAGGACGCTGCGCGTGCTTACGATTCCTTGGTCGATGCATTAGAGGACGACTTCCCAGACGTCAGGATCGCAGCTCTGAAGACCCTGCCCTCTTTCTCACTCAGGAGGCAGGGGATATTGCTCCACTGCCTCTCTGACAGGCTTGTGGACGACGAGGATTCTGTGAGAGAGGAGGCGATGACATGTCTGAAGAAGGTGGCACCCCTATTCCCATCGGGATGTGAGGAGATCCTAAGGAGGGAGCTTCGGGACAGCAGGAAGGACCACAGGGGAAATGCCTTCGAGGCATTGAAGCTAGCATCAAGAGAGTGGCCAGAGGTAGGATGCCTACACCTTGACGAGCTGATCAGGGAAGAGGAAGATGATCTACGAATAAGAGGGTCCCTGATCCTAAGGACGATAGCATCCAAGGGGGGTGCCGAGGCATGGGACCTAATCGGGTGGTCGCTTCAAGACGAGGAAGTGAGAGTACGAAGAAACGCTTCCAAGACACTTACAGTACTCGCTGACGTAGAGCCAAGAGTGGCCGCAATACTGGTGGAGTCCAGCATCGGCGAGGATGACAGGCAAATCAGAGGGGCCGTGATCAAGGCCCTGAAGAAGCTGGATATCCAGAGTCCGAGGGTAGTTCAGATGATACTCAAGGGAGCCGCTGACAAGGACCTCGAGATGAGGAGGGCGTGCGTCAGGCAGATATCGATCATCCTCTCGGGACAAGAGCTTAGGGAGGCGGCAGGAGAACTCCTGAAGAAGGAGAAGGACCCCCGTCTCAAAAAGAGACTGCAATCCCTGGCTATGGATCCAGACTTCGAAGGGACAGAGCAAGAGAAGAATCTGAAACTCGCTGCAGCGGACTACGTGCCCAAAGACGACGATGTAGAGGACATCCCCTCTCCTTCTGCCATGGGTGAGGATGATAAACGCCAGTCAGGTCGGCCGGGCAGCGAGGAAGGCAGATGAGTGACGATTTCGACGGGAAGCTTGAGCGATTCGAGAGGCTCTGGGAAGGAGTAACCCCAAAAGGAGTTAACAGAACAAAGGCCCTGAAGTTCAGGCAGTACATGAGGAATCACGTCCTTCAGAAGTTCCACAAGCGCAGGAAAGACCAGTGGGCAAATGCGGACAAGGGGCACTACAACCACGGTTTCTCCAGCAAGGACCAGTTCCTGACCAAGGATAATTGCAGGAAATACTGGATGGGCGAGCTCCAGAAGGACATCAGAGAAGCTGAGACCTGGTCCTGAGGTCAAAAGATGACCTCGCTATCATTCAATGACTGGGACCTCGAGAAACACGTGGCTGATGCCATAGGCCAACTCGGCTGGGAAGAGCCGACGCAGATACAGGTTGAGGCCATACCATTCGCAAGAAAGGGCATGGACGTAGTAGGACAGGCCAGGACGGGCTCTGGAAAAACCGCCGCCTTCGGAATCCCTATCATCGAGTCTTGCCAACCAAACGGTTCGACGCAGGCGATAGTTCTCTGCCCCACCAGGGAACTCGCCGTACAAGTGGCAGAGGAGTTCCAAGCCCTACAAGGGAAGAAGGGACTCAGAATCGAGACTGTCTACGGAGGGACGGACATCGAGAAGCAGGCAAGGCTTCTGGACAAGGGAGTCGACGTGATCGTAGGGACCCCGGGGCGTGTGATCGACATGAGCAAGAGGGGCCACATAGACCTCTCCGAAATAGGAATCTTCTGCCTAGACGAGGCAGACAGGATGCTAGACATGGGATTCTTTCCCGACGTCCTATGGATCGTCGAGAAGATGGGCGAAAGGGAGCAGACTCTTCTCTTCAGCGCCACCTTCCCACAGGAGGTACTAGATGCTACAGAGGAATTCACCGAAGACCCAGTTCACGTGATGAGCGAGGACCTCGAAGTGGAGGTGCCAGAGATAGACCAGTTCGCCATCAAGGTCGGGCGACTGAACAAGATGTGGGCACTGGGAAGGATCGTCGCCAGCATGACTGAAGAGGACCAGATGCTCATCTTCACGAACACCAAGAGGATGGTTGACATGCTAGGAGAGAGGCTAGACAGGCAGGGGATGGACTCCGCCTCACTACACGGGGACATGGCACAGAACAAGAGGGAGAAGATTCTCGACAGATTCAGGGATGGAAGTAAGAAGATACTCGTCGCCACTGACGTGGCAGCCAGAGGGCTCGACGTCGACGGAATCACGCACGTCGTGAACTACGACCTCCCGGACGAGACGGAAGTGTACGTGCACAGGATCGGGAGGACCGGGAGAATGGGGAGGAGCGGCCAGGCCTGGAGCTTCGTCGGTGGCTCAGAGATGGGGCAACTGGACAAGATAGCGAACACCTGGGCAATGAACATCCCCGTGGTCGAGGCGCCTGACCTACCCAAGGGTGCGAAGGAAATGGCAAGGCTGAAGGAGGACTGGGACGAAATCTCGGACAGCTTCGGGATGGTCACAGTAAGGGTCTCCGTAGGCAAGGGAGAAGCCAGCAAGCTCGCTCTATCAGACTGGATAGTGAAACAGGCACGAGTCCCGGAGGTAGCGATAGGCGAGATATCAATGGGAGACTCAGAGTCGACTGTGGAGGTCCACGTGAAGAAGGCGTCCTACGTGAT
>CACAAP010000002.1:0-66757 GCA_902530535.1 uncultured Candidatus Poseidoniales archaeon | reverse complement strand
GAGGTCTCTATCGGATATCGTTTCAAAATCTCCAGAATTCCTGTTCCCTCTATTGAGGCATTGAAGATCATTCAATCATCGGAGGCAGATGTAGCTTCAGAGTCAGAATGGGAGCTTGCTAACTCTAGAGGCCTCCTATCTGCAGAAATTGGGTGTATCGAGATACTAGAGGATAGGCATCATGGCTATTGGGGAAAGGCTTGCGACGGCCGACCTCACTTCGGCGTGAATAGAGGTCTGCAAAATCTTAGACATTGGTCGAAGAGCGGACCAGTATCAATCCAACGCCCAACTATTTCTGAGGCTGAAAAAACAGAATCTGTTCGCCTGGTAATTAGAGAAGATCCAGACTGGCCGGATAATCCCCTCACTATTCCAATCAGGAATGACAATCAGAGAATCATACTTGAGGAGGCTCTAATTTCTCTTTTTTTGGGAGTGTTCCCCTCCTTCATATGGGCTTACTATAACGCAAGCGACGGATATCTTCGAGAGGGGTGGCTCAACCTAATAATCGGAGGAATCTTTTTCGGTCTGTTCACTTCTCTTTTTTGGAGGCCCAAACAACCAACATGGCATATTAAATCTGGAAGAATGATCAAGAAATGAGGGCATTCTAGTTGCGTGCTCTGTCATCAATCTGTGAAGACGAACTTCCACTAGCCAAGGCAACTCTTGCTTTGTTGATTCCCACTCCATAATCCCATAATAGAATGAAAGAAATAATTGGTGACAAGAAAACGGTCGTTGCACTCTTGCTAGGTGATGGTCCTAGTGCTGCACCAATCCATGCTGTGATGTTGAACAAGGCTACTAGAGTGGGGAACTGGTGAACCATTGCTCTTTCAACTCCCATGGGTACTGAATCCGTGGAAATATCCCAAAATTCAGGCCAAGAAAGCCCTCCGTTAAAGCATCCCCAAATGAAGCAAATAGCAGACATAGTCACAAGTATAGGAAATGAGGATACCATGCTGTGACTGAACCCCCACAGCTCAGGGTACCTCCTTCCTGCCAATGTCCTGACAAGTCCGTAATTCCGTATTTGCATCCTTACTCTTTTGACCCCCCGTCTACGATGCCACATTACGGCACTACCATCAGACCAGAGTCGATATCCTGCCGACCTGATACGATGATCCATCATTACATCCTCAGCCCCAATGGCTCCAGGATCAAATGAATCTACCTCGACTAGAACTTCTCTTCTGTAAGCGGAGTTCACTCCTGGTAGCTGCTCCACTTCCTCTAATTCTCCGATTGCCCTTTTCCCATAATTTGTACCAGCAGTTAGAAATTTATTACAAAAAGCGACGTCAATAGCCCTCTGCCAGAAGGTTGATTCACCTAATGGTGCAAAATTAGGCCCCCCTACTCCTGCTACATCCGGTCTATCGAACCACCTCTCAAGTCTCTCCACCCAATCTTCGGGTACGAAAACGTCATCATCTGTAAAGAAAACAAGATCAGACTCAGTCTCTTCGATTGCCACATTGCAAGCATCTGCTCTGTTTCTAGCTCCTTTGTCATCAATATATCTGAATCCTCTACTCTCGGTCTCTACTCTTCCCTTGTCATCTCTTGGACCAACCACAACTACCTCCATATCGTCATATGTCTGTTTGGCTAGTCCATCAAGAGCAATCGCCAACTCATCCGAGTTTCTAACCGTGGGTATGATCACGCAAACTCTGCTTGGCACAAGAAACCGGGAGGGGCGGTGATTGATGAGTTCACGGGTCAGTCATTGACTATCCTTGGTGCTAGGAAGTAAGTCCATCTAGCCCCGCCATCATTGCTCATCCAAGTCAGCCTCAATGGATACTTCTCTTCAAACTCAAGAGAAACCTCGTTGGTGAAGCCTCCAGCCAGTTTCTTAGTCAACTCCCCGAGATACTGTAGTGAATATGTTGAGTGTGTAGGGGAAGCACAGACAAGTTCGCTCAACTCTCCAGATTCGAACTTCACATTTACTCCCTCACCAGCCTCAACAGTTACCGAAACCGCTAGTTGATTCTTGTCCATGCTTAGGTCGACCTCTCCCCCAACGAACTTTGCAGCTCTCAGAGCCCTCGAAAGCTTCTCTGATCCAATTGTGGCCTTAGACTTGAACTCCAGATTTGGCTGATTAGGATTATCCATTGTACTAGTGTCTATGCCTCTCAGAATCATCAGAACTTCACCAACTCTAACGTTAATGGCGCCCACCGCGTCATCATAATCCATCTCCACTAGGTCACTTGGTCCCGCTAGCGTTAGTAGATCCCGCATCTTCTGAAGGTCCAGCCCTATCTCCACAGGCTCTACCTCGTATGTCTCGAAGCACTCATCGGCAATCGTTGCAGAAAGGAGGGCTACATGAGAACCGTCAACAACCGAAATGCTGAGTCCCTTTTCACCCCACACCAACTTCGCTTCTGATGTTAGAACTGAAAGGATATCTACGATTTCTCTCATTAGTTGCTGCTTGGCTGTAATTCTTAGCACGTGTCCACCCCGATTTATTCTCTAACTGCCGGAGGCTCTTGATGATTATTGGCCCAAAGCCTGCGCAATTACTGGTACTCCCTCCAACGATGGCCGCATTCATCGCAAGTGCATATCTTTGTCTCTGGTTCGTCTGAAGACCTGGTCTGCCTGAGCTCAACGTACGCCCTATCCCCGTCACATTTTGGGCACAGATAGTCTCCCACCCTCAGAGTCCCTCTAGGGCCGTCTTCTTCTACAACCTCCGTAAGATGCTTGAGTGACTTCGAGTCTGTAGAAGCCATAGTCTTGGAAAGATCGATAGTTTCCCCTGTCATTGGATCTGTAAATTCAGCACCTTTGCCATCTTCTCCAGAAAGGGGGCCCTCATACCCACATTTGTAGTCTGGACACTTAATCCACCCTCGTTCATCAGGATAACTAAGTGCACCACATTTCGGACAAAACATCTCTCTCACCATTGTCCTATAAACGAGAACCGAGCATGGCTGAACCTCCCGACTATTCAAGTATTCGTCTAAAATATTGGGCATATCCGCACCGTTCAAGCCACCGTACCCATTGGGACTCCTATGAGAATCCACTACGATTGGAGATTAGCAAGGGTCGTGGATGATGAAGGGAATATCGTGGATGAGTTGGAATGGGACGGCCCAATCACTCCTACTAGCCTGTCAAAACGACTCAAGATAATTCAGGGAGGTAGAAATCTTCCAGAGGTCTCAACCCTTTCTGAGCGTTTCCCAGATGCAATCATCGATGAAATGGGTGCTTTATCGGATCCGGATTGGCCCGAGATTGGAGATTTGGATAGAGTCTTCCAGAAGGCTACTTTGGAATTAGCGAAAATGGGTGTCGCAGACTCATCGGGAGATTTGGATAGAAGACTAGACATGCTTGTATCAGCAGCACAGGAGCTGAGATCATCCTGGACAACCTCCGAGGCTCGTTGTGTGGAATGGTCAGGCTTGTTCATCACCGAAGCAAATCTTGACTCTCAGAGGAATGACATTCCAGTAGCTATATCTTCCTCAAGCACAATCTCCGAAGCCTCGGAAAAACTAGGTGTAAATCCTCCGAAGCACCTTCCTTCCGATTTAGAATGGTCTTCCATGTTCTCCCACGCCAATGCAGTGACTAGGTCATCAGAAATTCTAGACCAAATTGAGAATGCAATTAGAGAAATTGCGAACATCCATGCTCCCTCTCTCAGCGCACTTCTCGGTCCTATTTCGGCAGCCAAACTGATATCTCTAGCAGGAGGAAGGGAGAGACTAGCACGAATGCCTTCGGGCTCACTACAGGTTCTGGGTGCGCATGCAGCAATGTCGGCACACAGGAGAGGGGCCCCTCCGCCAAAGCATGGAGCAGTGCTATTTTCAATGCCGCAAGTAAGCCGTTCACCTAGATGGGTTAGAGGAAAGATTGCAAGATATCTTGCCGGAAAGGCCAGTATAGCAGTTCGAGTCGATCATTTTGAAGGTGAGAGATGGGACGAATCCAAAATAGAGGAAATTAACTCCGAGATTGAGGCGATTAAGGATAAGTTCCCAAGGCCTCCGAAGAGGAGGGTATGATCTGCCAAAGTCAATGCAAATCTGCTGGGGGGTCAGGAAGGAGGGAAGGACGCTTTGGACAAGGAATGCTGTCAAGGGGAAATCGGTCAGAGGGGAACGTAGGAAGAGGGATGGGAGGATAGAATGGAGAAGGTGGGACCCTACTAAGTCCAAGGTAGCAGCAGCCCTTCTAAGGACATTATCCGAACCATCTTCGATTCTCCCAAATCCAGGCTCAACATGCCTCTATCTTGGAGCATCCAGCGGAGGGACTGTTAGCCATATTCACGATTTCGTGTGTGGAGCAGAAAATCACCATGGAGGGCAGGTCGTAGCAGTGGAGATATCTCCCAGGATGTCACGTGATCTGATTTCCCTCTCCGAATCTCGTCCCGGGATGGTCCCAGTTCTTGGTGACGCAAGGAAAAGCAGGGTAATCGCGCCATTCATCAGATCTAAGGCCGATTGGATTCACCAGGATCTAAGTATTGCCGATCAGGCAGAGACCTTCGTAAAGATGGCTATGAATTTCCTTATTCCAGGTGGAGTAGGTCTTCTAAGCCTAAAAGCAGCTAGCGAGAGGTCTTCGGAAGGTGATGACAATGCTAGATTTCACAATGCAGAGATAATCCTGAAGAACTCAGCACTCTCACTATTGGAGAGGATAGAACTTCGAGGTCTAGAGGAGCAACACGTTCTATTCGTCTGTGAATTAAGCCTCTGCGGCGATAACTAGTGCAGCCAATCCTCCGTAGAAGAGTACAACTAGAACGAATAAACCAATGCCTATCCAGGAAATGATTTGAGCCGCCTTCGCCATCCCCTGATCCGGATGTCCTGGAAACTGGGTGGTAGTCGCTAGAGCACCATTAGCTATTATCAGGCCGGGAAGCGCAGTACAAATCGAGCACATCACAATCCCCAATATGGAAAGGACTAGAGCAAGTACTGCATTGGTCGTAGGGAAAATCGCTCCCGGGCCCCCATATTGCCCTCCTTGGACATAGATTTGCTGAGGAGCCTCTTTTGTTACTGCAGGACTCCCTTCGAGAACGACTTCTGACTCTGGCTGATCCTCTGATGAGACCCAATCAGGGACTTCACCCTCCTCCATGTAACTACTAATTGGGATTATCAATTAACTCTGCCTATCTAAGAAAGGTAATGGCCTAACCATCTCAGCCTTCACACATGCCTGAGTTACCAGAGGTGGAAACGGTCCGGCTTGGTCTAGAGAGGCACTTTTTGGGTAGGACAATTTCTTCAGTAGAACTTCGAAGAAGTGATCTGAGATTCCCCTTCCCGAGTAATTTCGAAACCTCTCTCATTGGAAGAGTCGTAGAATCAGTGGAACGTCGTGCGAAGTACCTCCTAATCCGACTAGACGGGGGTATGACTTGGCTCTGTCATTTGGGAATGAGTGGCAGGTGGACACTGATTGGGGACGGAGTGGTTGGGAGGCCGGGCAAGTTCTCTAGCGGGGCACCTCTGGGTAGCGGTGACGGACCTCACGATTGGGTAGTGATCCACCTAGATAGTGGGACGAAGGCAGTCTACTCGGACCATCGTAGGTTTGGATTCATGGACTGCTTCCCCACTTCACAACAAGAAAAAAACAAACTTCTCTCGGATTTGGGTCCAGAGCCTACTCCCGACCAATTAGCTCCACAGGATCTCGCCGAAGGACTGAGGGGTAGGAAAATGCCAATCAAATCAGCTCTCTTAGATCAGAGAATCATCGCTGGCCTTGGGAACATCTACGTCTGTGAGATACTTCACCGAGCCGGAGTTTCTCCAAGAAGAAAGGCAAGCAGTGTCGCTGGATTATCCGGGATCTCCAGAAGAGTAGAGAGAATCACAGCGGCAACACACGATGTCATCACGGAGGCCATAGACGCCGGGGGGTCCACTCTGCAAGATTTCAGAGGAGTAGATGGAGATGAGGCTATGGGCTATTTCATTCACAACTTCCTAGTTTATGGGAGGGAAGATCAGGAGTGTCTTAAGGAAGGTTGCTCTGGTTCGATAAGAAGAATAGTTCAGTCTAATAGATCCACCTTCTACTGCTCTTCCTGCCAACGTTGATGGACGTCCTATCTACATTATACCTCATGTCAGACCAATCCGATATGAATGCAAAACTGATTACTGAGTTCATTGGAACCCTTTTCCTCTGCTTGACAATCTGTGTAGCCGGAGTATTCGGTCTGTCTGGCCAAAACGCTCCTTTCGCTATAGCAGGTACTCTGATGGTTATGATATATGCCGGTGCTCACATTTCCGGTGCTCACTACAATCCTGCAGTCACCATCTCGATATGGATTAGGGGGGCATGTGAGAAATCGGAAGTAGTGCCCTATGCTCTCTCTCAACTCGCAGCAGGATTACTAGCGGCTCTCATTGCTGCGAATCTAATTGTTACCGGGAGTATCTCTGAGGATTACCCAATTGAGATGTTCGAACCTTCGGGCATGGAGACCTCAATCATTGTATCCGAGCTACTCTTCACCTTCGCACTAGTTTTCGTAATCCTCAATGTAGCAACCTCAGAATCTAATGAAGGAAACGGATACTACGGTGCTGCCATTGCATTGGTAGTCCTAGCCGGGGCTCTAACTGTAGGGAGCATATCTCTGGCTTCATTCAATCCGGCAGTCTCGCTCTCTCTGGTAGTGGTTGGGAAAATGGCTGCTGCAGACCTATGGCTGCATTTGGTACCTCAGTTGTTTGGAGCCGGGGCAGCATCTTTGGTTTTCAAGTGGAATACCTAGTCTAACTGCTGAGACATCTCTATTCCCCTAACTAGTGCCATTAGTATCTCATTCCTAGGTGTTGGCACTCCAAACTCCTCTCCCTTAGAAATCACGGCACCACAAAGGACATCTATCTCCGTCTTTCTTCCAGCCATGAGGTCCTGAAGCATAGAAACTCTATTCTCGGCAGTTGATTCGACCACCCTCCTTAGATAACTCTCAGAATCGGAATCTCCTAGATCTACTCCCGATGCCTTGGCGACAGCCTCAGCCTCTCTCATAGCCTCAATTGCCTGATGCCACAATTCTGGAACCTCTGCCAAGGCCCCATTCCTGACACCTGCAATAGCACAGATTGGATTAATTGCTACATTTATCATCAGCTTCCTCCAAATTTCTCTCTCGATATCAATCGACCAATTAGGCACTAGTCCCCCTTCATCAAGCAATGAAATGAATTCAGTAGCTATAGAATTCGGCTCGGAGGAATTTATTGAACCTAGAGAAATTGACCCTCTCCCTGTCCAGTGGACAGCACCGTCTCCATCTCTCCAAGCGGAGTGAGTGGTAGTTCCCCCTAGTACTCGCTCCCAACCGACCCTGCTGGCAATGATTCCCGAATTTCCAAGTCCGTTCTGAATGCTGATTACTAATGCGTCTTGTTTAATCAGATCTTCAGCGATAGAAGCCAATTGGGGGGTTGAACCAGACTTACCCGAGACAACTGCCACATCACAAGTTCCGCACATTTTCTCCTCTAGGGGTCCCTTCTCACTATCGATAATCTCGAAACGCTCCCCTGGAATCATTTCCACAGATCCCTCGGGAGTGAATAGAGTCAGCCCCCCCAGTAAATCTCTAGCAGTCCGTCCTCTAGAAACACAAACGAGTTCAGCATTGGTGTCAGATAGACATCCTGCGAGCACACCGCCTATCGCTCCAGTTCCAAGAATAGCAATCCTCACTCGCAACCCTCCGATGGACATCTTGCCGAAAGGTGTACAACGACTCCTGAATCGTCCGCAGTTACCCATAAAGCCCGTTCTAGAGTAGAACTACCATTTGCTACAGACTCGACGAAAGACGAACCTCCGGCGTCAATCCAGTCTCCAATGCTTACTTCCCAGATTCCAGACTGAGGGGAGTCGCCATGCCACTCCAAAGACAGCCCAACTCTCTCCGAGCCTCTGTTGAAAATATAGAAAGAATCTGCCTCAATCCTCTGATTGGGGCCAATTGCCGAGTGCCCTCCATTAGAATCTCCTGTGGAGACAAATACATCGGGTCCCGCGATTATCTTGAATGAGGTCAGGGAACCATCGCTTCCGCAAATCGCCAGCCATCCCTCCTCGCCGATACCTATCGAACCATTCCCGCTCAGATTCCCTTCAAGTCTGATCGAGGAGTAGTTGCCCATCTCTACTGACCAGTTCTCCCCAGTGTCCACTTGTGCCGCAATCTCGCTTGATGGGCAGAAAGGGGATCCTCTATCGGAGTGGGAGAGCATATCTCCGTTGGAAACGAAGCCAGTAGGAATTTTCCATTGTCCATCCATAACCTGTATAGATGGCTCTGAGCCGTCAATTGAAATCAGCCATGGTCCTTCGGTAGAGTTCTCCCTTTCAAGGAAAACAACAGGGCCAAAGGATCTGCCCTGCGAATCAAAAGACTCCGAGCTCTGAATCGCGCCACTGTTTCCTCTAAGGCACAACTCTTGAATTCCTGAAGTTCGATTGCTCCCGTTCATAGTCTCCCAATAGGCTCCCTCGACGAAAATATCCCCTCCATCTCCAGCATCAAAATCAGTACAAATTATCGGTTTGTCAAATCCTCCAGAAAGACTCCAGAACGGGCCAATCAAACCCTGGCTAGAAAACTCATGAAGAAGGATCTCATGCTCTACCTCGAAGCCTGAGACTTCGACTAGTACCTTTAGCAGGTGATTAGAGAAATTCCCCTCTGGAGGGGTAATGGAGATATCTACTACACTAGTCTCAGACTGCGTAACTCCATCGAATCGACAGGCATCTAGGAAATCAGAACAATCGGTGCTGAGAACCCACTCCTGAGATCGGGACCCCTCAATCCTCATCTGAAGCCACCCGGAGACAGGCATAACCCCTTCTGGCTCCAAATTCAGCGAAATTACTTGCAACTCACCACCGTAGAACTCTATCTCTTCTGGCCACTCTTCGGTAGATATTCCCGCAATGTAGTCCTCCATCTCGTAGGATGGAACAGATCCCGGCAGCCCCGCCAGGAGTATCACACTCACTACAGCCACAAAGCGACTCTTGAACCTCTCATCTAAACCAGATTGTTCGTCAAGGATGATTGGCTGAGGGAGATTATCTGGATTGAAACGCTGCCATGCAGCTACGAAGGCAAGGAAAACCCATGGGGTCCATTTGGCCGTGGCGAAAACCACTACCATGAAGAAGAGCACAATTAGGAATACCGATGTCTGGGTACTTCCGCTCCTCATTTCCGCTGGACCAATAATTGCATGGAGTAGCCTATCTCCTGGTAGGCCTGGTATAGGAAGCATCATTATCCAACCGACCAAGGAAAGTCCTACTCCAGAAATACCAATTGGGTGTAACCATTGCAGACGAATTTCCAGATGTTCCCCTAACAAAGAATCGGCTAGAGAGCCAGAAATCAGACTAGTCTCGAAGACAGTGGGGGGCCCCGTTAGCTGGGGGGGGCTACTTGGAGTAAGAATTAGCCCGACTACTGTGAGAAAACTTCCAGCCGTAAACAGGACAAGTGGAACTACCAACTCGATAGATCCCAACGCCCTTCTGGATGGAATTGGAACCATATCTAGCTTCCTCTGCCCAATCGCCCCAACAATTCCGAATGGCCACCAAGTAGGAATTGGAAATACGATTGGGGCAATATGCCCTATTTCTATCCCGAATCTTCTTGCGACAAGAACTCTGCAATAGCTAGCTATGGATAGGGTAACTAATATTGGTAGCGTGAAGAAAATTAGCGAATTCATAATTTCCCCATTTCCCGACGAATTACCATCATATCCGTATTCAGAAACCCAATGTGATCCAGCCATGGTTAGGAAAACTGACATGACTGCCCACATCAGCAAACTCTGGTAATTTCCCATCACATTGCTTTCTTGAGGAATCCTTGAAATGATTAGAACAGGGGGGTTCGTTTCTTCTAGTGATCCAACCAATCCCATTGTGTCCAGGTGTGAATTGAGTTCTTCCAGCTGTTTACTCACATCCGTCCCGTCTAGACCTCTGACCTCCCATGAATTGGGATAACTGCCCTCGTTACCTAGTTCGAAGAATCTAGAGGCTATTACCTCGAGAAGTTCTCTGGTGCCCCAGGTCTCAGTGTCAATCAAAATATCCTCTGGCACGATGCTCACTCCCTGACCATCCCCGCGGGAGGTCAGATTTTACCCCTGCTCTTTGATAATCACTTGTTTTTGAAGCGCTTGAGGCGGAAAGTCTCCTCTCTCTCCATCTCTTCAAGCCTTAGTTGGATGAAAGTCTGAGCCTCTTTCATCTCAGGAATTACCTTGAACTCGAGAGCATTAACCCTTCTTTTAGTAGCTTCAATTTCTTCTAGAAGCCTCTTAAGAGTGGCCTCCATCTCTGCTGCCTTTACTACCTTCTCAACGAGTAGCGAGTAGGCGTCTGCCGCCTCGTCGATGTAGGGAGAACCTCCAACCATCCCCAGTCCCCTATCCTCGACCGATAGTTTGAGGTTCTGCCCCTCGACCTTTGGAACAACTACGCCCATTATATTCCTCTTTGAGACCTGCACTTCTGGATGCTTCGACGAGGCTATGGCTGCGCTCTTTACTGCCAATCCACCCTCTATCGATGAGGCTAGATTGATTGCTTGCAGTGCATCTCTGTATGTCCCCACTAGTCCCTCTCTGGCCTCGATCATTTCTGAGAGCAGAGTTCTGAATTCGTGGAATAGGCCATCCCTCTTCATCTTCAGAAGGTTGTATCCCGTAGAGGTCTGCTTTATCCTGCGCTTCAGGTTGATCAGCTCGGACCTGGTAGGCTTGATGTCTAGGGCCATTCACTCAACTCCTTAGTTCGGTTACTCTTCTTCTCCCTTCTTTTCACCAGGATGGTACTTGTCGATCCACTTCTGATCCAGTCTTACAAGGAACTTTGTGTCGATGTTTGACAATAGGTTCCAAGCTAGGTCCAAAGTCCCCTCGTCTATCGATCTGTCCTCGTCTCTGCTCTGCCTGAGGAACTTATCTTCGAAGATATCTGCGAACTTGAGAAGTTGAAGATCCCTCTCGTTTAGAGCATCCTCTCCGACAATTGCTACCAGCCCTCTCAATTCCTTTCCTTGAGCGTAGGCTGCATAGAGCTGGTCAGACACTGACTTGTGATCCTCTCTGGTTTTACCCGGACCTATTCCTGCGTTCATCAATCTGCTTAGAGAGGGAAGAACGTTGATGGGGGGGTAGATTCCTTTCTGATGTAGCTCCCTCGAGATGACTATCTGGCCCTCTGTGATGTATCCGGAGAGATCTGGAATCGGGTGAGTAATATCGTCACCAGGCATAGTTAGGATAGGGAACTGCGTGATTGAACCCTTCTTTCCTTTGACCAGCCCTGCTCTCTCGTAAAGCATAGCCAGATCCGTGTACATGTAACCTGGGTAACCCCTCCTTCCAGGAACTTCTTCTCTAGCAGCCCCGATCTGCCTCAATGACTCACAGTAGTTTGTCATATCCGTGTATATCACTAACACGTGATAGTCATGTTCGAAAGCTAGGTACTCAGCGGCGGTGAGTGCCAGACGAGGCGTGATCAGCCTCTCGACTGCCGGATCGTCAGCTAGGTTTACGAACAGCGCCGCATTCTCTAGTGCCCCAGTCCTCTCTAGGTCGTGTACGAAGAAGTTGTACTCTTCTGCGGTAATTCCCATTGCGCAGAAAACTACGACGAAGTCATCGTCGCTACCAACTAGTTTGGCTTGTCTTGCGATTTGCAAAGCGATGTCGTTGTGAGGCAGTCCGCTTGCACTGAAGATCGGAAGTTTCTGCCCTCTGACAAGAGATGTACAAGCGTCAATCGCTGAAATTCCTGTCTGTATGAATGACTCCGGACTCTGCCTGGAATAGGGATTTATTGCGGCTCCGATAATGTCGGCCATATCATCAGCAACGATTTCTGGCCCCCCATCTCTGGGTCTCCCAGCACCATCTAGAATCCTACCAATTAGTCCCTTGCTCACGGGGAGCTTGAATACATCACCAAGGAACTTTACACCTGTCTGCCTGTCTACAGATGCAGTCCCTTCGAAGACCTGTACAATGACTTGGTCATCGGATGTGTCTAGAACCTGTCCGTTTTTGATTGATCCATCACTGAGCCTCAGTTGTACAATCTCGTTATACGAAACAGGCTCAGTTTTGTTTAGGAACACAAGAGGCCCCTTTACGTCTGTAATTGTTCTGTACTCTTTTCCACTCATATTATCACCTCAGTTTTCCTCCATGCTAGCAGCAATCTGCTTGCTCATCTCCGCAACGAGTCCCTCTATTCTGCCGTCATAACCTTCTTCGAATCTTCCTCTCATCAGGTCGGTCCTAGCAGGCACATTAACCACGTCTTCTAGTTGTGCGCCTCCAGCAATTGCCTTCTTCCCTTCTTCTTGGAAGTTCAGTATTGCTTTAGCCATGTCATATTGCAGCTTCAGATCGCTGTACGTATCCACATCATGGAAGGCGTTCTGCTGAAGGAAGAACTCTCTAATCATCCTCGCAACTTCTAGTGTCAGTTGCTGATCTATTGGTAGGGCATCGGACCCTACAAGCTGGACAATCTCTTGCAATTCAGCTTCGATTTGGAGTAGAGTGCTTATCTCGGTCCTAACTTCAGGGAAGTCGGTTGCAATGTTGTCCCTATACCATTGGTCCAGGGCTTGTGGGTACAAGCTGTAGGAACTAAGCCAGTTTATCGCAGGGAAGTGCCGTTGTCTGGCAAGACCAGCGTCCAGTCCCCAGAACACCTTGACAATCCTGAGAGTTCCTTGGCTGACTGGCTCTGAGATGTCCCCGCCTGGAGGGGAAACAGCTCCGATTACCGACACTGAACCATCCTCTCCGGACAATGTCTCAACCCTTCCTGCTCTCTCGTAAAACTCAGCCAGTCTACTTGAGAGGTATGCTGGATAACCCTCCTCTCCTGGCATCTCCTCAAGCCTCGACGAAATCTCTCTCATAGCCTCGGCCCACCTACTAGTCGAGTCAGCCATTAGAGCCACGTTGTAACCCATATCTCGGAAGTACTCTGCAATAGTCACTCCCGTGTAAACGGATGCCTCCCTTGCTGCGACTGGCATGTTCGAAGTGTTTGCAATCATCACAGTTCTGTTCATCAGAGGCTTGTTCGTATTTGGATCAATTAGGTGAGGGAACTCGTCGAGGACCTCGGTCATTTCATTTCCGCGTTCCCCACATCCGATGTACACCACTATCTGAGCGTCTGACCACTTTGCGAGTTGCTGTTGAGTGACGGTCTTTCCGGACCCGAAAGGCCCAGGAATTCCTGCAGTCCCACCCTTGGCAAGGGGGAAGAGGAAGTCCAGTATCCTCTGTCCCGTCATGAGGGGTACGTCAGGTGCGTATTTCTGTACGAATGGTCGAGGGTGCCTTACTGGCCACTCCTGCATCATCGCTATTTCAGACCCATCTTCCAGCTTGCATACTGGCTGTGTGATATTGAACGAACCGGACTCAATGGTTTTCACGACTCCCTCCTTTCCAGGTGGTACCATGACTCTGTGTTCAATAGTCTCAGTTTCTTGGACTGTACCTATCACATGTCCTGCCGATAGCTCGTCTCCTACTTTGACTGTGGGAACGAACTCCCATTCCTTAGTCAGGTCGAGTCCGTCCGCATCGACGCCTCTGGTGATGAAAACTCCCATCGTCTCCTCTAGTTTGGGAAGAGGCCTCTGAATTCCATCGTATATCTGGGTCAATAGTCCCGGTCCTAGTTGTACCGACAGAGTCTGCCCAGTCCTGATAACAGGCTCTCCCGGTTCAATCCCTGATGTCTCTTCGTAGACCTGGATTACCGATTGTTCTCCGTGTAGCTCAATTACTTCTCCCATCAATCCTTCATTCCCGACTCGCACAACCTCATACATCCTCGGGGCAATGCCCGTGGCGGTCACAACTGGTCCGGAAATCCGGTATATCACTCCATTTTCTGTACTCATTTTTTTTCACTTCCATTATTTTTGAATCTATTTCCAAAGGTCAACACCGAGTGCTGATTTGATGGACTCTCGGAGTGTGTTATCCTCCTCGGTCCCTATGCCCAGAACTGTGGGCGTCACGCTTTCCGATAGCTGCACTCTTAGCCTCTCGGGAAGCCTCACTAGATCGAAGTTGTCAACTACGACAACCCCGATTTCCTCTTGACCCAAAAGATCACGAAGAAGCTCCGCAAGCTCCTCGTCATCCGATGGGTTGTACAGGTTTTTTACACCTGCAAGCTGGAACCCTAGTGTAAATTCCAACTGTCCCACCACTGCAATCTCCATTTTTTTCACCTCAGTAGTCCATGTGTGCCTCTAGCACTTCCTTAGGAAGTCCCACAGCCTTTCCGCGCACTAGTAATCGAAGATTTCTGACTTCCAACGCTTTCTTCTCGATGTAGTGAATTATGGGGAACGCCGAAATCGGACTTAGATGCGAAAATCTCCTTAGAACCGCATGTCTCTGATGGGAGAGAAGCTCCGCATACGGATCAAGACTCCCAAGTCTTTCCGAATCTGCCCTGGCCTCATCAAAACCAGTGTCATCAAAAGAGCCACTCCGACGAAGTACATCGATTAATTCTTCATCAGTCTCTGTCACACAGGCTTGCTTCATTGTGGCAGCGTCAATCTTCCCACCAGGAATTATCATTGCCTGCCGCTGTTCTGAATTCATTCCCATGCGTATCGATCTGAACTCATTGATTACGTTCCGGTGATCGATCTCCATTCTCAGATACTTCAGTAGCTGGGGGCTTCCTTCCTTGTCCTTTACAGCCCTCAGCGCATCAGCGAAATATTGCATGTCTAGCGCGTTTTCCATTACCTCAAGAGTTGACTCCGCATCGAGCCTGGCTAGAGTTTGTCCCCATGGAGTTCCGGCCATAGCCTCGACCGCCTCATCAAGGCCCTCCGTATTCTTCACGATGGTCAACCACGTTGCGTTTCGAGGATTTTCCGAGGGCAATATCTGACTTTCTATCATCTCGTCGGACGCACCTCCATTGACAGCTCTCAGAACCGTCTTAGCCTTCTCGTAGTCGAATCTTTCAACATATATCGCAACAATAGATTTCAGTTTGCCTTGGCAGAATCTTAGTACCTCTGCGAGGTCATTGTCTAGATTGTGGAAAAGAGCGGCTTCTACTGCGTCGGCCCCGCTCATTCTGGACGCATACAGGTCCATTTCGGTTCTATACCCCATCTCCCCTATGCTTGCGCCGATTGAGTCGGTTCCTTGTTGTACTAACTGCCGCATTCTAGTCTGATCGATTAGGGACGCCTTTCGTGCCTTGGCTCTGGCAGATGCGTTATACACATTCGATCTGCCACTTTGCGCCCTGACCATTTTATCACCTCACTCGTTGAAAAGTATCCCGTTTATCTCGCCCAGAGTATTTTTCCATGCCTCTTCTAGCATCATATCGAATCTGAAGTCCAGCATAGTTGAACCATCCTTAGATTCGAGAACGAATCCGCCCAGTCCCCCTATGTCTTCTCCCATCTTGAACCCGCTTTTGGAAAGTGCAGCTCTGTCTACTTTGACAGGCCTCATCACCACATCTGCTTTGGTGTCAGATGCCTCTTTTACGAGGGAGTCCAGTATCTTCTTCCTGCCAGCCAATTTAGGTGAACTAACCTCTTCCTTGGCTGCTTCCCAGGTAAATTCTAACTCCTCCCTTCTAGCAATAAGGGCCCTTTTTTGGTTCGCTTGCCTAGCCGAGGCAACTACCTCGACGGAGATTTGCTCACTTTCTCTCTCTGCCTTGGAAGATGCCACCGAGGAAGTTTGAGTGGCTTCACTTCTAGCTTCTTCTTCAATCCTCTTTGCTTCCGCTCTGGCTTCGTCTAGAATCGACTCCGCTTCCTCCTTTGCTTGTTTTGTGATTTCGGCTGCAAGTGTTTCAAGCGACATATACTATCCTCCTGATTTCCCTTTCCGTCTTCTCAAAGCAGGAATATTGCTAGGAAGCCGAATAGTACAATTGTTTCTGGCAGAGCAGTGAAAATCAGTCCGTATGTGAACTTCTTCTCATCTTCAGCAATCATTCCAACTGCCGCTGCGCCGATTGGTCCTTGGCTAAGCCCAGTTCCAATTCCGGCAAGGCCCAGTGCAAGGCCGGCCCCAATCATCTTGTACGCTGCTTCTGTACTTTCATTATCTGCTGCTTCTTGCGCCTGTACGCCGCTGGCCACCATTACTAGCGCCAACAGAACCATCAGTATGCTCATTCCTCTCATCATTTTTCTGTCATTCATTTTTTTTCCTCCTTTTTTCAAGCTGTTTGCTTGGAATCTAATAATCGCCCTCCACGAACTTTGATTTTGTCCCGAAGGGATCGAACGCTTCACCGCTAGAGTCGTAATACTGCCTCATCCACTCTACGAAATGGAGCCTTGCAGCGTGGATATTTGGACTAAACAAGCCGAGTACGAGAGCGAAGATCTGGCCTAAAATCCAACCGATTACCAACAACACTGCAATCAACGGGTCTGTAAAGTCAATTTTGGTAAACAGATTTACATTTGCAGTTTCTGCAATCTTGACTCCTACTGCCCCAACAGCAAACAGTCTTACGTATGAAATTACGGAAGGCATCATTCCTACAGCCTCAATGGGTGCCAATCCGATATTAATCGGGAATGGAACTCCGTGATACCGGTACAATGTCCACATGAGCATGAGTACGGATGAACCCGCGATAGCGGCGCCAGAGTTCATCATATCTGTGCTCCCTGGTCCGATGTAACCGTAAGCGAAGAGGAAGCCACCCAACAGCAACAGCATCCAAGTCCCCTTTTCGAAGAAAGCACAGACTAGGCCGAAACCCCCGTGGCCATTGCCGTACAGAAGAATATCTCTGAATCCAATTGCGAGACCGATGAAGATGTGGATGACGCCCAGGTAGATGGTTAGCAGTATCAAGTGCTCTAGGTTACCTCCATCGTCTACGGGGGTAACTCGATGGAATGGGTAGGTAAGTGAAGCACCAAACAGCGCGGGAGTCTCATAGTGTATTCTTCCCCCGTTCGGGTATAGCGCCGTCATCCAAGACACCCATGAGGGCAAGTCCCCCTTTTCCAGCATGTAGGCGTCCTTGAAGCAATGGCCATCATGCCAGTGGTAACTACATGCTGCTTCAGTAGCGTATTTCGTCTCGATATGAGGCAGGAACTCGAAGCCTGCAAACTCTCCGTAAATGTATCCGAATACCAGGGTTCCCAAGCCAATGTAAGTCAGGAACTTACCCCCGAGCATGACCATTTCGTTGGTTCCCGATCTCATTATCAGGAATGATCCTAGGGCTATTGTGGCGAGTCCATAGGCCATATCGCCCAACATCATTCCGAAGAATAACGGATAGGAGATCAGCATGAACACGGTGGGGTCTATTCTCCCATATGCCGGCCTGCCTACAGCGTCAGTCAGTAATTCCATTGGTCTAGATGAACTTCTCTCTTGGTAGGAAATCGGAGGCATCTGCTGGGAGTGGTGGTGGTCTGAGTGACCATGTCCTCCGCCTCCGGCCTCCATCTCAAAAGGAGCAATTTCGACGTGCAGACAGGAGTCTTTCAACGCTCTTTCTATCTCATCTGCTCTCCTCATCTCCAGCCAACCGTCGATTACGAATGCGTGTTCCGAAACCGCCACCCTTACTGGGGCTGTCAGAATCTCGTGATTCCTCTCCAAGACCTCCAAGCCGCATACCAGGGTTTCTCCGTGAGACTGTGACCATGATTCAAGCTCTCTTTCAAGTCGAGTCTTTTCACCCACAGTACTATCTTTCTCAGTTCTGATTTCCGAGAGCAAGTCCGGAACCGATCCAGTTCCAGGAGGTATTGGGGTCTGTTGGAAGCCCGCAGACTCTAACAACGCCTCTGCTCTTTTGGAATTCTCTTTTCTAAGGAATATAGCTACCATCCCATCCTGCTTTCTGGATTCAATCATCAGTCCTGATGAGGAGGCGTCTCTGGCAGCAGGGATATCGTCAACCCTGCCTACGAATGCGACTATAGATTCGTATCCAGACAACAGATCCAAATCCACACCCAGCGGTTCTAGTTCTGCGAGTGAATCCTCCTGCTCCTGGAGGGACCCTATAGCAACCTCCAAATCGGAAATTTTTGAACTCAGGTCAAGGACTCCTTCTATCTCCTTCTGAAGCCCCCCATCTAGTTTGCTTATGATTTCCTCTGCGACCAGGGGTCTGGATGGAGCAGTCGCGTTTACGACAGATCTTGCCGCTCTTGCCTTCACTAAATCTCGACCTACCTCTTCGGATTTTATACCGGGAGTCCCCAATGAGAAACCCTCCTCCGAATCATCGTAGTCAACAATGTGAAGCGCCTCTAGGGCTGCGAGTGAGTCTATTGCAATAGCAAGGTTGCTTTTACTACCTGCAGCAATCAGTCTACCCATCTGTAGTGTATGGACTTGCGACATCTGAATTCCCTTTGTTTTAGGATTTGAAAGCATCGACAACTGCCCTTACTGCTTCTCCCCTACTTCCTTCACCACTGTCATGAATTGATCCGATTGCGGAATCTCCCTTTTTGGAAACCTTAGCCGCTTCTCCTTCAGCAACACTCCTTGCTTCCGAAATCATGTTCTGCGAACTGGCCTCAGAATCGGACTTACCCGACTGGACGATTTCCGTAGCCTTCAACCTCGCCTTGGAGATGATCTCAGCGGCTTCTGACTCTGCATTCGCAATGGTCTTCTCCGCCTCGCTTTCTGCCTGCCTTATCGCTCGTAGAACTTCCTCTCGTCCCATTTCTATGCACCTACGGTGCAATGGCGACCGATGAGGAGTTTATGATGATAACCACGGGAATTCCACTCGTTCAGCACCATCGAAGAGCCCTATCGGGAATCCTCCAAATATGTCCTTCTCTGAGATAGACACATGGACGCGCAGGGGATGGAGGGGGAGGAGTGGAACGAACTCCAGAGAAATCTCATGGCAACAATCCCGGTCTATGACCGGATAAACAGGTTCGCAACCCTGGGACAGGTGTCTAGATGGAGGAAAATGGTTAGAGAGAAGTTGCCTCAGGGCAGAGTTCTCGAGATTGGCTGTGGCCCCGGAAGTTTCGCAGAGGATGTGGTCGGTAGGGATCTGGTCTGCGTGGACCCTATTCCCGAGATGCTTTCTACGGCTGAGAAAAGGGTCAATTCAGCCAGAGCCGAACGTGGAGACTCGCCAGCTGAATTCGTAGAGTCGACTGCTGAGGAACTCCCATTCGAGGATGGTTCTTTCGATGCCATTTGCTCACTTTTTTCCTTCAGGGATTGGTATGACAAGAAGGCAGGACTATCCGAATCCCTCAGGGTCCTAAAGCCCGGCGCTCCCATTATCATAATCGATCCTGCAAAGATGAACCGTCTTCACGGAATTCTTGGTGCGCTTTGGATGAGGGTGTGGGTAGGTAGCTATGCCAGAATTGTTTGTGGTGTGAGGGATCACCCGTGGAAGTGGCTTACTAAGACATACGAAGAGTTTGGAAACACCCGAGATTATGTGTCCATGCTGCAGGATGTCGGTTTCGTAGATGTCGAAGCACGAGTCATTTTCCCTGGAATGGCTACCATCTGGTCAGCACGTTCTCCTTAGAATGCCCAGAACATCTTCCTGCAGGTAACCGCCCTCCAGATAAATCCCCTAGTGAGGGGATTGAATGCTAAATTTAGGAACCAATCAGGGAATCTGAACAGTAAGCTGCCTATCTTGAATGACCTCTTAGAGTTCCTCATCACCTTCCCCATTTGTTCCTCCCACCTCCTCTGGTACTCCTGTAGTTCCACACCGTCATTGATATGCTCAGAAATTACCTGACCGGCTATTCTACCACCGATCATAGCTATTGTAATCCCTGCTCCGTTGGATGGGAGCACCATTCCCGCCGAGTCTCCGACTAGGACATAGTTTCCCTTTACGAATTGCCCTATTGTCCCAGACATGGGGAGATAACCCGCTCCTCTGAATGTCTCCTCTCCCTCGTAGCGTTCGATGAACTCATTCGCGTAAGACTCCAGACTCCTTCCTCTCGACATCTTCCTCTGAACGCCAATGCCTATGTTTGTAACCGACTCCTTTGGGAAAACCCAAGCATACCCTCCCGGGGCAACTGATCCGAAGTGCAATTCCAAAGCATCAGAGTGATGCCCCTCCTTGAGTACAAATTTCACAGGAATATTCAGAGATTCCTCATTCCAGTGCTTCTTTCTGATCGGATCGTTGTAACCACCCGCTCCCACTATTACCTTACCCTTCAGGACAGTACCGTCAGAGAGGAAGACAGACTCGCCATCGACTCGCTTAACCCTACTTCCGAGAAGGAACTCCGCGCCGCTTGATGCGGCTAGGTTGACCAAGGCCTCGTCATGAGCCACTCTATCCAGAACCATTCCTCCGAATTTGAAGTCCATCCCCTTGCCATTCGGCTTGACAATCCTCATCTTGCCCGATGTACTAGAGATGGCCTCATCAGGGGTCCTGAATAGATCATCAACTTCTGGCACATCAGGACACAGTCTCCTCATCTCTTCATTTGTGGGAACCAGCTCTCCGCATTGTAGGGGAGTTCCAATAGGATCCCTTCCGTCTACGACTAGTACGCTGAGTCCACCTTCCGCTGCATACCTTGCAACGGTGCTACCAGCAGGCCCCCCTCCTATGACGATGACATCCCAGTATTTTTCCTCGGACAGGGGGATTCCTCCGTTAGTTAGTTCTAGCCTCCGAGATTAGTGCCATCTCGCTCAATAGGATCTTCTCGTCTGAATCGGGCAGAACCTGCAGATGCTCCAGGGCCCTTTCAACGTGGTTCGAGACCAATACCCGTGAATACTCGAAGGATCCCGCTGTCTCCAAAAGCTGAACTAGCTCATGGAGCCTATCATCCCCGAAGTTAGTCAGAACATCCTTCAGATGCTCCCTATCCTCCCCATGGAGCATAGTCAATGCGTAAATGATCGGTAGCGTCATCTTGCCCTCGTGGACATCTGTCCCACGGGGCTTCCCTATCCTTTCGTCCCCCTCCAGGTCTAGAATATCATCAACTAACTGGAAGGCTCTGCCCAGCTCAATCCCGTACTCCCACAGAGCATCAACGATTTCCTGTCTGGCACCTGCAACCATTCCCGCGCTAGAGCAACTAGATGCGAAAGGTCCAGCGGTCTTACCGTCAATTATGGCATAGTAGTCCTCGGGCCTGGTGTTCAGGTCGTGGATATGCTCGAACTGCAGAATCTCTCCCGAGGCAATTCCTGCACAAGCGTCTCTGACCTTGCCTATTACTCTCTCATCATACTTGGCCCCGAATTGGAAACCCAATGAGAATAGGTAGTCCCCCGCAATAATGGCGTGGGAGATGCCATGAGTGGAGTGAATGGTAGGCTTCCCCCTACGCATCTTTGACTGGTCGTAGACATCGTCATGGACCAAAGTAGCGGTATGGATCAGCTCCGAGGATAGAGCCAGATCTAAGGCCTCTCTGTAGTCAGAACCCCCAGCAGCCTTGTACGCCATAATCACCAATATTGGCCTATACCTCTTTCCTCCGCCTAGGAGGACTTCCCTGGCAATCGACATTATTGGGCGGTCGAGTGAGGACCCCATCTTCTCCAGAACAAGATCCTCTATCGACTCCTCAACCAGATTCTTCAGAGATTCAAGGTCTATAGACTCGATATTCTCCGCTTCCATGGCATCTCAGCCTAGGGGTCGCATATATCAACGGGTGTCCGCGCCGCTCAGATTGGGCATGAGGAGTGCTCCCTCCCTAGAGGTGGATGCGATGGAAAACAGGCTGATTGTCGGGGCACTGGACTCTTCTTCATGGAAAATTTCCACTGTCGTGTCCAGTCACTTAGATACAATAGACCACGAGGGACTGGAGCAGTCCGTCACTCCACTAGACGAAGTCTCATCTGCACTAGAATCGTTGTCTGGGGGTGAAATCGATCTACTAGCCGCCCCTGCATCCGAAATCATCGGTAGTGAGGCTGAGCTGGCAGATACTGGATGCCAGATCGTCGGGGCTAGAACTCCTCGAAGACCATCCCCAATCCTAGTCTCGCCAAACAGACTGATGTACCAACCAAAGTCTGCAATTATCGTCTCGGATTCGGAACTTATCCGCAGGCAGCTTCTCAGGGCTCGCCCTGATATTCAGGTACTCAGGACCAATCAGGTTTCCATGAATCCTGAGGATGTTCCCCTAGACTCGGCTGAAAGGGCGACTTGGCTAGCAGGGATGCTAGACAGGGAGGAGATAGACGGCTTCATCTCCTCCAGGTCGGAGTATGAGTATACCGGACAAACAGAGAGGAGGCACACGCTGATGTCACAGCCGAAAGTCAGGGGCGCACCACACTTCATTCCACCACCTTACTCTGACCTAATCGCGATCGTCTGCAGGAACGGATTCCCAAACGTTCTATCATCTAAGCTAACTGAGCCAGAGGGAAACACTGTCCTCTGGGTCCAGAGCAGGATTATGGGAAGTATGGATGAGTCATTACGAGATTGCGTTGGCCTGCAGGTAAGGCATCGCCAGGTCGGAGCAATTCTCAGGCAGGCGGAGGAGAATCGAGACCTCGTTCTAGAGCAGGCCTGTCATGATCCCGACGGAGAGATATATCATGACGAGGTTAGAGTCGAGGTTCGATTGGAGGCCCTCTCGCCCGATGGCAGGAAGACCCTCTCATTGGAGAGGCTGGTCGCAATGAGCGAGTATCAGAGAGCTATAGTTGCCCTGATGATGGACTGGGAAAACATGGTCAGGGAGTCCTCCAGAGAGGTGCCGAAAGACCACCCAACTGATGTTGATGCACCCTCCTTCCTCTAGTCACTGCCGCTCATCTAGAAAAGTTTCGAAAACCTCTCCCAGACAAAGATACTGGGGCAACCGATAACTAAGGTAGCATCACGAGGTGCTTATGTTGCCATGAGGGTAGACACCGATTTACTGAGTTCCATCTACATGGATAGGCTCCAGAGCCTCAGGGACAGGGCGGAGGAAAGCGGCATCTCGAAGTCCGGGTCAGTCGAGGTTCTCAGGGCTAGGCTGATCTCCAACCTAGTTCTGTCGGACATGGATCTTTCTTGGGAGGGGATACAGTCCATGTCTCACAAGGAGATGGGCGAAGTCCTGAAGGTCTTCGGCATCAAGTCCTCCGGTTCTCACAAAGAGAGGCGTCAGCGCCTGTGGCTCCATCTGAACTACGACTCGAGGAGGATGACTATCGAGAACCTAGCAGAGATGAACAGAGATGATCTGCACGAGATGTGCAAGAGCCTTGAGCTCGAGCTAACGGGAAACAGGACAGTACTGATGGGAAGGGTGGCTGGAGTCCTTACTAGCCAGATGAGGGGATGGGGGAGAATCAAGCGCAGCCTCAAGAGGAATGGAATCCAAACCTCCTCTCCGAAGAACATCGAACAAAAGGAAAAGGACGCTGACCCGACTCTAATTGCGGTTCCTACCGAGGATTTCCAGACCATTCCCTCACAAGCACTTCTCGAGGATGCTGGAGACTCAATCCTAATCGGTATTGACAATCAGTCCAGCCATGTCCAAGGGGACCTTCTCACTATTCACGCCCGAGTGGGAGATCTCGAGAGGATGGTCGGGACCATTCTTAGGAGCCACGGGGGCTCTTGGGGAGAAGCCGAGAAGGATCTGCTGTTGAGGCTTGCAGACAGGAGGGGTTGGCCAATAGATGAGCAGTTCGTAAGACACAGGGTCTTGATGGTGGCTACGAATATCGCAGAGGTCAAGGGAGCCACGATGGCATCAACCGAGAAAACAATCCAAGCGACGGAGGATGCAGAATCGACCATAGAGAGGATCAGATCGAAACTCTCCTCACTAGACTAGACCCGCGAAAAGACTACCCAGATATTGAGAAGAATCCGAATTGTGGTTCAGAAATCTCCATCGTGTCATCCTTCAGACTCATAATTGCATTCTCCGCATCCTCTCTTGAGGATCCGGCAGATACGCAGGCTCCCACGAGATCCTCAAACTCAACTAACTCCCCTCCATTAGAATTCAGTATTCCCAATATTATCTCCCTAGGCTCGGCTCCTTCAATCGCATGAGCCTCGATAGTTTCCGCCGATTTCTCGTCTGAATGTATATTTTCCAGTGAATCTTGCTCTTGAATTTCAACTGGATTTGATCCACCCGCCGCCATGGAAATTGCTTTCAAAACTCCAAGCCTAATCTCCTCAGTATCCACATTTTGGTAATGATTTCGAGCAGAAATTATTGCAGGAACCAAATCTTCTGAGATTCCAGATTTCTTAATTTCATTTTCATCGAGTGCAAACTCAAGTGTTTGTTCATACGACTCAATCCGTTTGAGTGTCGATTCAGCTGTACTGAGAAGCCAGTTGAGATACCTCTCCTTGTCAATCTCACAGAATTCTTCTACTCTCAGACTAGTGAAAACTCCTCCATCTTCCGACTCGTACCATCTCGATTTGCCAACGAATAGAACAAGGAAGCGTTCACCAGCATCAAATCTTGATAGCATTTCTTCGGCTGTGGCATGTAGCTCTGGCTGGAAAGGTGCAATATTGAGCCTTATTACGCCAGTTGGATCCCTAATTGAGAAATTATAACTTGATCCATTATCGCCATCCCTCCTCTCCAGATTTTCTAAAACTCCACAAACAAGGGCTCTGTTCACCTTCGCACCAATTTTTGAGATAATGAATGCAGGCGCATACTCCTCATTTTTTTGTTCAGTCAAGCTAGAGCTGGAGAACTCACTGGCAAATATCCGATAAGTACCCTGCCTCTTGTATCTCGATTGAGAAATCAAAGTGTCACCCCCCAATCGGAAATTATCTCTTGAGCATATTTTTCCGTGTCAGTGTCAACTAACTCCAACTTCTCACAAACCATCATTGCACCTTGTTCATCAATCATCGCTCTTCCCCATATATCCACTTCTCTCCCCAATAATCTCTCTCTGATGTTCGATACAAATTCTCCAGAACCTCTAGCTGAGATTTCCAAAGCAATATCTTCCATTTTCATTTGAAGAAACTTCTCACTAGGTTCTCTGGCCATGATCAAGGATATATTTGCAAGATCATCATCTACGACCAATCGGATTCTCAAATCCTCCATTCCTCTCTGGGGGCCATGTTCGGAACACGAACCATCCCTCAGGACCCTTCTACATTCTGGGCACCTCTCTATGATTCCAGAATCTTCTCTTACTGAAACAACCGTCCCTCTAGTAGAAACCCCTCTCCGAGAACCTCCCGAGGTCAATTCAGGCAATCCAACCTCTACCCAATGTGCTTCAGGATTGATACTATCCCAAGGAGCCTCCTCTAAAATAGAAATTTGCTCGATATTGTCTACAACTAGGTCCGGAGAACCCATCCAAGATTGAACTCTGGCGCTACTGAGTTCGATAAATGAACCAATTTCTGGATCGAAATCACACCAACAAGTCAGTCTTGATTTCCCACTCGGATCCAGGACGTCTCCCGATCTAACGATCTTAGTTTCACCTTCAGAATTTGTAAACTCCCTGGAACTCCAAGACTCAACTTGGAGAACGATTCTCACATCATTCATCCCATCTCTAACAGATGCAATATCACTCATTAGTGAACCTTCCAACTTATCCAATTTAGGGAATTTACTGTCCCTGTATAGTTCGATTTTGGTTCCATCATTGAAGTTTATTTCTGGATTGTTCCTGAATCTCCTAATGGATGCGCCTTCTATTCTCAGAAGAGTCCCTGGCTCTTGAGAGAATGGAATCCAAGAAACAAAGGTCATTGTTCCGGTTGAGTCTACAAGTCTGCCCCTAACAATTGGAATTTCTTTTCCTGTAGCTCTGGCTACAATTTTATCATCCCTACATTCGTGTAATCTAGCAATAATATTCACAAAACCGTCTCTGCCCCTAGCCTCGTCCAGAGTAATCGGCTCATCGGCAGCAACAGCCACTGCCGGACCTCCTTCCTTGAGGACAGATACTCTGGAAGATTGATTGATACTGATCGATTTATTCCCCTTCCACTCATTAACGGAGACTCCTTCTAGTCTTACCACAGATCCGGGAGTTAACCTTTCGTGATTACCACCCCAATCGGTGTAGTCCCACCTCTCTCTCTGATTCGAATCTTTCCAAGGATTGTCTTCTATCCATCCGAAGGCAATTTGCCTCTCTTCCCCTCTCACCATCTGACTCTTTGGAGTATAGCTTACTATTTGCGCCTCTATTGTGATATTCCTGTCTTCCGACTCTATCTCGGAGAAACGCTCTACCTTCTTCTCAATTGCCTTCCATCTTTCTCCCTGTGATAATGACCCCTCAGATCCATCTGGGCTGAATTTCCTAATTATCGACCTCATCGATTCATCTGGAGGAATTAAGAAATCATCTTGATAGCGCCTGAACTCGGTAGCAACCTCATTCTCATCAGCACCTTCACACTCTTTCAGAACT
Organism: uncultured Candidatus Poseidoniales archaeon; assembly: GCA_902530535.1. GTDB lineage: Archaea > Thermoplasmatota > Poseidoniia > Poseidoniales > Thalassarchaeaceae > UBA36. The sequence goes on along the minus strand of CACAAP010000002.1, from coordinate 40,199 downwards.
ATCTCTACGAACCTCTTGTATGTTTCTAAATCACTCATTTTCAATCACCTTTTCAGAAGATGATTGAAGTGCCTAAACCGCCTTTCGACTCGTTATTTCTATTATTGAAACATGGGACGATGGCGGTTTGTACATTTCTGGTTTCTATTTGCACTCCATCTCCTCCGGATAGTGAACTCGGAAGTCGGAGGTTATTCAACATGACTGAGATAACCCAAGAACGCCCAATTTATTCAGGCCAACCCCTTCCAAGTGCCATGGAGAAAGGCCAGAAGTGTCAATTTGGTATTCTAACGGCCTCTGATCGAGCTAGCAAGGGGGAGTACGATGACCTAAGCGGCCCTGCGATAGAGGGTTTCCTAGAGGAGGCGCTGACTTCCGAATGGGTGGTCGAAAGGAGACTGGTCGAAGACGAGAGGGAATCCATCGAGGCAGCCCTGATTGACCTGATCGACAACCATGGATGCTCTGTGGTGGTCACTACGGGGGGAACCGGCCCGTCTCAACGGGATGTCACTCCCGAGGCTACCGAGAACGTTTGCGAAAAGGTCCTTCCCGGCTTCGGGGAGCAGATGAGGGCGGTGTCGATGAGTCACGTCCCCACGGCAATGCTCTCTAGGCAGATGGCCGGGATTCGAGGGTCCTCCATAGTGATCAATCTGCCTGGCTCTCCTCGGTCGATTCGTGAGATTCTGGACTCCGTCTTCGCCGCTGTCCCGTACTGTGTGGATCTGATTGGCGGGCCTTACATCACTACTGATCCGGAGGTAGTAGAATCGTTCAGGCCTCCTCATGCAAGACGCGAATGATTCATCCGAGAGCCTCGTTTCGGACGTTCATGGCGAAGATGAAGACGGGAGTTGGAAGCACCGGTAGGGACAACGACGAGATCAGGGAAATTGAGGTCAAGCTGGACTTCACCCCTAATGCACTGTCTTCTCTTCTCTACTCTCAGGGGGACACCCAAGTCCTGGTCTGCGTCACCAAGGCACCCTCCCTCCCGAGATGGTTCCCTCGAGACTCTGACAAGGGTTGGGTGCATGCTGAATACTCGTTGCTCCCAGGATCTACCGACACCAGATTCAGGAGGGAGAGGAGCGGTGCCAAGGGTAGGACGATGGAGATAGAGAGGCTAGTCGCTCGATCGCTGAGGGGGGCAGTAGACCTGGAGCAACTGGGTCCCGTGGCCCTGACTGTGGACTGCGACATACTGAATGCCGACGGAGGAACCAGATGCGCTTCAATAACGGCAGCAAACATCGCACTGAGGCTCGCAGTTCGGAGACTAATCTCATCCGGGGAGTGCCTGCCGAAGGACAGGAGGCTTACCAGGGAGCAGATTAGGAAAGGTGCAAAGCAGGAGACTCTTAGCAAGGAACAGATGGCTTCTCACGAAGACTCTGTGATGCCCAATGACGTTGCAGCGCTTAGCGTGGGAATGGTCGAGGGCCAGGTCTGGACAGACTTGGATTATATCCTCGACAGTAATGCCGATGTGGACATGAACGTCGTGATGACTAGCTCAGGAGACTTCGTAGAGGTCCAGGGAACGGGCGAGGAGGCAACATATTCCAGAGAAGAGCTCGACTCTCTGATTGACGCTGCAGAGGTCGGAATAGCGAAGTTACACAAGATCCAGACCGAAGTCCTCTCTAATGCGAGTTGATGGTGGGACTGGCCGGACTTGAACCAGCGGCCTCCGCATCTTCAGTGCGGCGCTCTCCCAGCTGAGCTACAGTCCCGTAGCATCCCACGCCACCACAGTCCCGACTTCAAGCCTTCCTAGTCCAAGGAGGATGAAAAAGCCCCGTTCCGGGAGTAAGTAGAAAGCCCATCAGGCCCAACAAAGAGCATGAGTCAGGCCCCAGAAAACACAGTTGTACGTTCAGAATACGATGCTTCGATGGTAGGTCTGTACGCATCTCTGGTCGCTGGAGGACTTATGCTGGCCTATGCGATTTGGTACGTCACGGTAGTGAATGTGGACAACGATTACTCATTCCTGACCCTTGGTGCCATCACCGGAGCTACTGCGGTATCTGTGATAGGCTTACACGAGTGGATGAGGAGTCAGGCTGGCCCAGACAGGCCGGAGAACCCGATCGAGGAGTACGGAGGGGCGATAGCTGTTCTGATGGGCGCGCTCTCTGTTGTGTGGCTCTCCCGGTTCGCAGTTTTCTATGCGGGACAAGAGAAGGACTGGATAGCAATTCAAGAGGGGGATGTTTGGATGCCAGTGTGGCTCGCGGCATTGCAGGCCGTGGGCATTCTTGTTGTGATGGAGATAAGTACACGGAATATCCGGAGGCACTCTCTCGGGACTCTACCGAGGACTGTTGTTGTCCTCGCTCCTCTAGCGGTTCTGTTCAGTGGGGTGAAGATTTGGCTCGAATACTCTCGAGGGGAGGTCGAGACCTTCATCACCCTGTCAGTGATCCTTCTCTCAGGATCCGCCGTCCTCTACTCGCTTAGGCTAGACCGGGCCATCCTGTACCTAATGTCCTCAGGAGCCGCGGTAGGATTGCCCATATTCATCGCACTCAGCTCTTGGGGGGAGACTGAGCACGCCAGCCTGCTAGTTCCAGCAGTTGTGATCGTTGGGATAACAGCCACCGACAGAAGCTTATCCAAGAAAATGATCGAGAATGGGTCAGGAGCTGTGGTAGCCGCCATTCTGTTCTGTCAGATTCTGGCTGCGGACGAGACACAGTTCTCAATAGCCGGGAACACCATCTCCGAGCACCCATTCGGCCTCACCTTCTGGCTCTGGGTCGCCCTCCTAGTCGGTTGGTTCGCACCAACGACGATGCAGAGAACCCCTGCTATGCCAGTGGGGCTGGCACTGGCACTGGCACTCCTCTCGGACGAGGCTGCCATGGTAGCCTGGATAGTTGGAATCTGTGCATTCGTATACTTGGAGACCCGTCCACAGGCACGAGACTGGGTCGTGAGAGCGACATACGTAGCCATGGTGGCCTCATGGACCGTGTCCTCATTCATAGGTGCGGGAAGGGACGGAAACATACTCGAGTTAGGGTCTTTCCAACTCAGCATAGTCGATGGGATTTCCCTAGTGATATTCCCATCGTTGCTGACTCTGGGAATATGGGCCCAGTCGAGAGGCAGGCTGAGGGCGTATGAGGGCCCCTCGATCCTCTTGGCACTAGCATCATTGAATATCGAACTTCTAGAGGACGCCTCCCCACTCTTCCTGCTGATCATTTCAGCGGCATCACTATTCCAACTGAACTGGTTCCTATCCTCGAGATTTGATGATAGAAACGAAAGAGAGTGGTTTTCTGACGTCGGACATCTAGTCCTCTTATCGTCTCCATTGGTCCTTTCCAGTGTTCTAACAATTGGCGAGTCGGACCTGGAACCGATGATCCTGGTATTGCCACTACTACTAGCCTTCACCGTATTCGGAATATGTCATAGGTGGAGGGTCGAGGACGAGAGCCTAATTCTAAGGCCGGAGATGGTGGTCATACTGCTACTGGTTCTAGTATTCCTAATCAATAACGCACGCCCTTGGGAGTCAGGACACTTCTCATCAGAAACCATTTCTCTAACTCTGGCTTGCTCAGCTTTGCTTGCAGCCCTCCTAGTAGTTGAGGGAGGGGTAGCATTCAGGACGACTCCACTAGAGAGGCTGGTGGGTATAACTTACCTCTTCTTCGTCTCAGTGGTCTCAGCGGGTATCCTCTCTTCAGAGAACTCGGAACTCTGGGAGCGAGTAACTAGAGACTTGATTATCATCTCCGCTCCTGTTTTGGTTAACTTCCGCTTGAAAACCCTGCTCGACATATCACAGGAGGCCAGAAACTTCGGCAGCCTGACCCTATTCATTCTTCTCTTAATCGGGATGACAGACTCCTCGGGAGGGTTACTGGCACTGACGGTTTTTGCAATCGCTGTGCAAAGGGCGGCCAAGCATGTTTCCACTCCAGTCCTTGTGGCGCTGCCTGTAGTTGCCGTGATCTATGCATCCTTCTTCGACTCTCTACGGGACGAAAGCGATCTGATATGGGCATTACTGAATGGCATTCCATACTTGGGAGAAACGACGGACATTCTCCTGTTTGACACTCCTAGATGGGCCTCCCTTCTACTGTTATCTATTCCGGCATCCGTTGCAATCCACCTCCCCTCGGAAAGGGAGCGTGAGAGGGGGTCAAGATACGGGCCAGAGCAACTCTTCGGACCCGCAGTCGCTGTCCTCCTCTCCGTGGCATTCCTCCTTCCAGATCCACAGACTGCACCCATAGTCATCGTGGCAGTCATTACTGCCGGAGCATGGAGACAGGGAGTAATCAATTGGTTCTGGATTTCTCCCATAGCATGGTTCTGGGCTTCTCTGGAGCTATTCCAGTATCTCGAAGTCGGACAGGGCTCGGACTATGCGCGCGTCATTGGGGGGTTGGCCGGATTCTCCCAGTACCTGCTTTTCCATAACGGATTGCTCCTCGCTAACTCACCGTTCGAAGACCATGATGTAGGGAACGACGAATTTCTGGGCCTGGCTTCCAGGGGGTACGGATACGCCTTCCTTCTAATTTCTGGAGGAGTAAGTGGAGTTCTCCCATTCATCTCTGCCTTGGTGGCTGGCTGGGACGGTCTCAGGAGCGGCACTCCAATCGTAATGCATGGATCGGTTTTGGTCCAAACTCTGACTCTCGAGTCATGGTTGCGTGAGGATTTTGGATTCCATTCCGAAGATGCACTGGTCTGGCCTATCGCTGTCGGCATTGTCATGGTCGGATTGTCATGGCGCAGGGTGAATCCCTACGGGCGCGAGGTCATGGTCCCGACTCTTGGAACATCCGAGTCAGAGCCCTTCGACATGGAGAAGGACTTCGGGATGTTCGGCTCCGCATTCTTCCTGATTGCCATGTTCCCGTACTCCGAGTACATAGAAGTGGATTTCGCGTTCGGGGCATCGATAGTGCTCCTATCCTTGCACCATGTCATCGTCGGTTTCGGCAGGGATCACGGATGGAGGAGGCTGATCAGCCTGATCGGTATGCCTTCAGGCCTCATCGTCACAGGGGCTGCTTATGAGGGCCTGATTATGGTGCTGATGCTGTTCCTAGCATCTTTGACGCTCATTGGCCAGGCTGTCCTATACGCCTCAAGAGGGGGTTTGGAGATCGGGAGCACAATAGAGGGTGCAGCCCCGATCGCCTCAAACGTAGGGGTCTCTGAGCCTTCTCCCGAGCATGACAAAACCAAAGAAGAACCAACTGAGGTTAGTGAGGAAGCGGAAATAGAAGGTGATGCGCACTCGGAAGAGATGGACGAGGAGGAAAGTCCCGAACCGGAACCAGTGACACCACAATCTCCGTTATTCGAATCAGAAGACGCCCTCTTCGGAATTAGGTTGGAGCCCAATATGATGTATAACCTCAGAGAGATGATATCGACAAACAGAACCGTAGACTTCAGCAAGTGGTCTCCAGTACTGGCGATTAGCTCCAACGGATCAATAGTCCTGAACTGGGAGAAATCCTCCGAGGAGGAGTGAACCGACTAGTTCACTCTTCTTCAGACTCGCCGATCTTTCGAACATTGATGGCGTTCGGGCCCTTGTCACTGTCCCCAATTTCGAATTCCACAATGTCTCCTTCACTGATTCTTCCATCTACCTCAGTAGTGTGCACGAAGAGGTCATCTCCCTCATCGCGCCCAATGAACCCATATCCTTTCACGTAGTTGAACCACTTCACAGTTCCCGTCTCCATGGGCTAGGCTCGAAAAACAGGTTATTGAACTAGACTGCTCACAGAGGTGCGAGTCGCTAGAACACGTCATCTTCGTCTTCTGAATCGTCGAATGATATCATTCCGCTGGATTTCCCGGTCTTCCCCTTTGCTGGGGCCTTCTTGGCTGCCTCTTTCTTGGCTGCCTCCTTCTTGGGCTTTTCTTCCACCTCTCCGGTTAGCTGAGCCTTACGGGCGGCCGCAGCCTCCTCCTCCTTCCTCTTCAATTCCTCAGGGTCTATTCCCTGCTGTGCAGCGAGCTTGGCCCTACGCTCGTCACGAGCCTTGATTTCCAGGAGCCTCTGCCTGGCTTTGTCGTAGTGCTGAAGCATGTACATTGCATCATGCTCGAGTAGAGGCGAGTCAGAGATTATCGTGATGTCCATCCAATCTCCCTCCTCGGCGAGGTACTCGGCGAAGGGCTCGAACTTCAGATCGGACTTCTTTATCTGCGTGTAGTGGAGTGCGTTACCCATCCTATGCTCGACTCCCGCAAAGTGGCAGTAGAACGTCGAGCCGCCGTAGGTCTCCCTTGCTTGATCGAAGAGCTCAGCATAGTCCTCGCTGGTTCTTAGCCTCCCATGGCCCCGAGCGTGGATGTGCCCCATATTCAGAACAGGGACCGTCCCCTCAACGTGATTGCAAACTTCCAGAACTTCTTCTACGGTGCCCCACAACTCCTGTCTCCCGGAGGTCTCGACCCCGACTAGTGATGGCTCAGATTCGTGCACCCAGGGGAATGCGTAGTAATCTTCCTCTTCCTCCTCATCTCCCCACACTTCTCTGACTCGCTCGACTACTCCCGCCATGACATTGGCCACCTGCTCATTTGCCTCGGTTCCAGGCTCGTAATCTCCGTACGGTCCTACATGGAATGTTAGATGTCTTGCATTGATTATTTTTCCAGCCTGAAGGCTCGTCTCCATCTTCGAAAGAGTCCTGTTTCTTTCCCTCTTGCTACCGAGTAGTTCCGCGTAGTAAGGGCCGTGCATGTTCATCTCGAATTCAGACTTCCAAGAGAGTATTCCAGCCTGCCAATATTGGTCGAAATGCTGGGGCTGGATGGTTCTGACGGTCTGCACCTCCATGGCATCTAGCCCAAGCACGGTGATATCGTCCATCCCCTCGACTATGGTGCGGCCCTTGCAGGAGAGGGGGACTCCGGCTGGCCCTAGTTTGAGTGGCATCCCATTGGCCTCGCGGGTCCGGCCGAAAGGGTGCCCCTTCAAAAGGGGTTTCAGTGAAGTTTTCTATTTACGCTCGATTACTCGAATACAGACATGGCCGCAATCGCAACAGCAGATGCCCCATAACCAGAAGCCGGGAGAGCACATAGGAACCCTGCTAGCCACCGCTCAGCCCCCATGTCCCCCTCAACTTCAACCACATCTCTCCCCATTGAGTGACTCACTTCTGCGACCCCTTCAATCGGATCGAAGGTGCACACGATGGGAACTGCCCCTCTATCTCTAATCTCGTCTAAGAGGAGGTTCGGAGGGGTTTCTTCGATCTTTGAAACCTCTTCCAATGCCTTATTGCCGATGAAAAGCAGGTTAACCTGTCTGATCCTATCGATTACGGAACCCCATGCCTCCTCTAGCCTGTCGGCCTGACTAGGAACTCCAACTACCATTGCCGACTTGCAACCCTCCAACTCAGCGAATGTCAAAGACGAACCCCAAGCCGATTTCATCGAATCACCAACTAATGGGCCGTCAGAGGAAAGGACTAGCCAGTGCTTGTTACCCAGGACCGCCCTCCAATCGATTAGCCCCTGATCGAACTCGTCGTACTGATCGGATTCGATGATGAAATCAACTTCTGCTCCTATTCGAATCGCCTCTTCTGTGACCGAGGAAACAACATCGCTCGCACCAATTCTTCCCAGACCGGCAATCCTGATCGGCATCCCTTCCATGGTTCCCTCTGAACATACCCATCAAGAGGGTTGTCTATTCCAACTTCCACCTCAGGATTGCGATTGCTCCCCCCATTCCCAGGAGTTGCTTGCCCGAATCATGCTCGGAAGATGCCTGAATAACCCTCCCACCAGATGCCTTGACAGAATTCGCTATTTCCTCCCATTGAGAGGATTCTTCTTCCCCTCTCAGTAGTCCCGCTTCAATCACCAAGGTCTCGACCGCACCCTGTTCGGAAGCGTCGGACACCATCTTCTTGCCATAGGTGACAGCTCCATCTGTTGAAATCCGTCTGAGTGCCTCCTCGATTGCCTTGACTTCTTCCACTATCGCATGCTCTCCGAGAAGAGTGTCGGCTAGGCCCTCCGAAAGTACCTCGTTCGCCGCAGCCCTACCTCCGATTGAAGTCGGCACATTCACCACACTGTTATTAGCCCCCGAATCTCTCAATTTTGACTCGAAACCCTCTCTGGCTAGTCCCGGACCACAGATGATCAAGGGGATCTCATCAGGAAAAACCATCTTCGCCTCCTTTGCTACTTTTTCGAAGAACTCCTCTCTGACTGAGGTTGAGTCTCCCGTTCTCTTACCACCTCCGCGTAGATTGAACTGGGAGACATCTCTGATTCCATGAGTTGCAACCTCGAAGATCAGGATCTCATCATTCTCTACCACCATGAGTCCGGATCTAGTCTTCTTTCCTGAAGCGATAGCTTCCTTCACTAGCGATTCATCTGACTTGGACAAACCTCCCTCGCGAGTCAACTCTATCTCGTCACCGGGAGAAATAACGTGAGTGTGGTGGCTGCCAATGTCTATCTTGGCCTCCTTAATCACCCCATGTACTCGGAGGCTGTCCGTGAATGGCTGGAAGGCAGTCTCTGTAGCCTCTAAGAGAATCCACATGGGCTTCCTCTCCGCACTCTTTGCACGGCCATCCTCCCTCGTGCCCGTGGTAGAGTCTCTTCTGTGTGAGAGCATCCCAACAAGGCAACCAGTGCCGCAGACCTGGGATAGAACCCACAGATCGTCCTCGCTCTCTATCCTCAGCCTAACTCCCTCGTCCAACCTCTTGACGCGACGCATTCCTGTGCCTCCCGGCACTGTCGGTGAAGGGGCACTCTTGAAACCTTCATCGGTGATTACCACCGGCGAGAGCCATGGATGCGCCCGCCTACTGGGGTGTCGCAGGCTATCCCATCTCTCATTCTGCCACTCCCAAGCTTTTCTCAATAGTGGCGGATGCAATGGGGCTGGTCCAAGCAGAGCAGATATTTGTCGAAGCATCTAGTGAGGAGGAGTTCTACTCCAAGGTAGAGATGTTGGACGGAGACCTTTGGCTCTCTTGCACTGCCCCTCTGAAGCACTCTCCGCATTCCAGATTGGGGGTGCAAGGACCTGTGGGTGTTAACGCAATCAATCAACTAATGAGATCAGATGGGGTTTGGAAGGGAGCTAGTACTGATGGAGCAGGCTTCGTTTCTGCTTGCAGACATATAGGTGTCGAACCATCTGGTTCGATCCTCAGAATGAGGGGAGGAGGTTCTGCCGCTCGATCCATCGCTGCCGCATGGTCCTCAGAAGGAGGCTCGATAATCCCGGAGATGGGACGCAGGAAACTCGTAAGAGGGCCTTGGGATTCCAGCATAATGGAGTCAGGAAATGCTGACATTTCGATAGATCTTGACTCAGCCCCTGCCGGAGGTCAATCCATTGAACTTGAGTCACATATGCAGGTCTCCATTTCCTACAATGAGTCCTCATCTAAGGAGGACTTCGCCATCATCATGTTAGCTGCTCAGCATCTGGAGGCATGGCATTCCCTATTCGCACCAAAAGACGAGAAAAATATTCCAAGTTTAGAAGATGTTCTGTCCCATTTGTGATTCGAAGAAATTGGGAATTGCATATCATAGAGGTATGTTTCCATGCTTCTTTGGAGGCACCAGGACCCTCTTCGTTAGCAAAGGTCTGAGGGCGCTTACCAGGGCTCTTCTGGTTTGGGAGGGCTCGATGACGTCATCCAACCAACCGTGCCGGGCCGCGACATAGGGGTCGCCGAACTTGTCCCGGTAGTCCTTGACCAGTTCCGAGTAAGCCTCATCCGGCTTTTCTGAGCCGGCTAGCTCGGCTCTGTGAATGATTCTGACCGCTCCCTCAGCCCCCATAACGGCAAGCTCCCCAGTGGGCCATGCCACGTTGTAGTCCGATCCAAGGTGCTTGCAACTCATAGCTAGGTATGCTCCTCCGTATGCCTTTCTTGTGACCACTGCGAGCTTGGGTATAGTGGCCTCCGCGTATGCGTACAGGAGCTTGGCCCCGTGACGGATAATCCCACCCCATTCCTGAACAGTACCGGGAAGGAATCCGGGCACATCTACGAACGTCACTATCGGGATGTTGAAGCAGTCACAGGTCCTGATGAATCTAGCCGCCTTGACAGATGCGTCGATATCGAGACATCCAGCGAGAACTGAGGGCTGGTTTCCCACCACGCCCACTGGTACCCCGTCAAGCCTGGCAAAGCCGACAACTACGTTCTCTGCATATGAGGGAAATAACTCAAGGAAGCGTTTGTCGTCGACAACCTCCGCTACCACTCCTCTCATGTCATACGGTCTGTCAGAGTCAAGGGGGACCAGCTTACCCATTCCCTTGCACCTTCTCTTCCACTTGTCACCTGTGGACAGTCTCGGGGGCTCTGCCATTGTATGGTCTGGGAGGAATGACAGTATTTCTGCCGCAATGTCGAATGCTCCGCTTTCGCTTTCGGAGACCATGCACGCAACCCCGCTCCTACTTGCATGATGGGTGGCTCCCCCAAGAGTGTCCTCGTCCACCTCTCCTGAGATTATCTCGGGGATGACGTATGGGCTTCTCATGAACATCCTCCCTCTCTGTTGGCCTAGAATGACGAAGTCGGATAGTCCTGCGGCAAGTGCGCTAGTTCCTGAAACGGTTCCCAGGACAATGGATAGAATCGGGACCTTTCCGGAGCAGGATACTAACAGGTCCAGCATCTCACCGTTGGGGCCTAGTGATGTTACTCCCTCGTGAGGGCGCTGCCCGTCACCATCCCATATTCCGATAACCGGTAGTCGCCCCTTCTCTGCGAGTTCAAGAATCTTGCAAATCTTCCTAGCATGCATCTCCCCCATGGTCCCTGAGAATACTGCGAAGTCCTGCGAGAAGCATACCACCCTTCTCCCGTCCAGCATGCCGTGTCCGGCCACTACTCCGTCCCCAAGTGGTTCGTGCAGATGCATTCCATGGTCTCCAGACCTGTGCTTAACGAACGCGTCTACCTCAACGAAGCTCCCATCGTCGAGTAGGTCCAAGATTCTCTCTCTAGCGGTTCTGGAGCCAGCCTCCCTGATCTCCCTGATTACTGCCCTGTCTCCGGGAGATTTTGCATCATGTCTGATCGCATCCAGATCTTCGCTAGGTCTGGACCCTGCCATGATGAGTCCAAGTGCAAGTCGGTTCATCAGCAAACCGGACGTCTAAGACCTCGAGAAAGCTGGATTTTCTCCTACTAAATCCATCTCCCACCCTTCTTCGACTGACTCCTTCCCTCCCACAGATAGGAGGTGGTGTAGCTTTACCAGAGCAGAGCCCGGTGGGCATAGAGAGCCGTGACCGATTATTCCTATCTCTTTCTGGTCTCTTCCCTTAGAGTACACGTTCATATTCACAGGACCGTGAATAGTGTTGGTCACCATCACTACGACTCCTCCCTCAGAGATGTGATCCTCAAGCATCATCCTTAGTCTGGTATTCTCTAGACTGTCTTCTTCGGGATCGGATATGGGCAGGTGCCCCAAACCAGTTCCATGGAAAAGTAGAGCATCGAAGCCAGCGTCTATGGCTCCCTGGACCTGATCGGGATGTAGGTGGGGGTCTGAGATGAATTGTGCAATACGAACGGACTCATCGAACTGCTTCGGAGAGATCGCCTCCACCCTAGCGTCATGCGCCTCTGGCGAGTAATCTATGGATACGCCGTCTCCGCCTATATCTACGAATGCGAGAGCCTCCTGGTTGATTGGCTTGAATGCGTCCCTACGTGAGGAGTGGTACTTCCTGCAAGCACATCCCGGGAGTACAGCGCACCTTCCGTCCGAGGAGCTCGCATGTACAATCACCACCGACGAGTCGCGGTATCCAGAAGGAGCGGGACCATGCGCTGCCCAATGTATCGAGGCGATTAGATTCTCAGTCGCATCTGAAGAGCCTCTATCCGGAGATCTCTGCGACCCCGTCAGGACGATTCTACCCGGTGGCCTGCCTCCTTGACCGGCCCACCCGTATGACATGGCTGCTGAGGATATGTGCAGGGTATCTGTTCCATGGGTGATGACGCAACCAACCGCTCCCTCGGCGAAAGCCTCCTCGGTGGCTTTCAGCATCCTGTTCCAGTGCCTTGGTCTTAGATCGTCTGACCACATGTTTCCAAGCTTGACTGCTCGTATCCTCGCTATCTTTCGAAGTTCGGGCACGGCATCCAGTAACTCGTGTGGGTCGAATCTTGCAGTGACCGCACCTGTGGCGTAGTCTACCTTGCTAGCTATGGTCCCGCCTGTGTGTATCAGATGGACAAGTGGCAGAGTCTCGTCCTGTGGTTCGATCTCGCCGGAGTCTTCCTCTATGTGAGGCATATCTTCCAGAACTTCGAATGAGTCAATGTATGACTCAGGGAATGAAACGTTGTACCCGTTCTGTAGTTTCATTGTGATTAGTTTAGGCCCGGAACTGGGTAGGGCCACTCCACTGTGCTCCACCTTTCCGGACCAGGTCTTGACCACAAGCCTCACCGGGACTCCGGGCTTTGGCCAACCCTCCATGCAAGTGGGCAGAGCGCCTCGGCCCATCAATGGCTCGCTTCTAGTTTGGTATTGGTGCCGGGAGCGGGACTTGAACCCGCGACCTTCGGATGACTCAGGCATCTCGAAGGGGGCCTACGGCGTGAACGTGCCTTTCGGCTGCCCTATGAGTCCGACGCGCTACCAACTACGCCACCCCGGCATAGCAATAGGGCGAGCGAAGAGCCCATTTGAGTATTGCCGGTGATTATCCCCTGACAATCGCTTCACACGTAGGGTTGATGTGTCGCCTTCCCTCGCCAGAATCATCATGGTCGATGTCGATACAGCCCTAAGGGCCAGCGCCTATTCAGGCAAGAAGGGCACTGGGGCCAAAGGAGGAGGTAAGAAGTCCTCAGACCTTGAGCCATTCGACCCCTCCTCGCATGCAGAGAAGGAGAAGGCAGATGCAGTCTCCATGTGGATAGTGATTTTCTTCGGACTCTCGGTTGCATTGTTGATGAGATTCTACATGATGCCTGGCATGAATGGGACGAAGCAGATACTGTGGCTTCTCCCTTTGCTGATGATTTCTCTAATTCGGCCTATCCACCAGGCTTTCGTCCCATCAAGATTCTTCGAACTATACACAACCGGGAATTGGGTAAGGTCTTCGTTCCTGTATATTTTCACATGGCTCGCCCTGTCATTTGCACTGGTCAACCCCCCTCTGGCGGATATCGCTGCACCCCATCTTGCTGGAGCAATAGATATTGCAACTACCGAGGGAATATCAGACTCAGACTTGGATGGCTCTGTCTACGAGATCAGAATCTCCCAGGATTCTATCCCCGTGTTGCTTGGTCTAGCAGTGAGAGATAACGTTGACGCGGAGAACTCAACCATGAATCTTACAATCCAGAAGGTAGGTCAAATGGAGTCGATCGTCAACGTCTCCGGTTTAGTATCAGAGATTGCCTCAGATGGATCTAACGGACTATCTCCCTCTGATACTTTCGAATCTGTAGATGATGAAGAATGGGTAAGGGGGCTTCGGAAGAACTCACTTACAGGGGGTTACTTGGGGCCAAAGGTAGCCCCACACTCGCAGGATATCTCCATGGCTTGGGATCTTTGCCCCATTGGGTGTGGTCCCGGAGATTATCTGATTCAAATCTCACTGACTGAGGTTAATGATATGGTTCCTTGGCAAGACGGAGAGAACACTTGGCAGAGGGAGTACACCCTCAGAATTTTGCAGTCATCCTAATTTCCAAGCATACTACAGATTCTAGCTGCCATCGCATCTAGTTGAAGGGACTCCCCTCCCCCTTCTACCATTCTGAAGTCACATTCTGCCATAGCTTCAGTCACTTTGAGCTTCTGGGGTTCGTCTAGGAAGGTGACTTTACCTAGCTCTCTGTGAAGTTGGTTTACCAGGTCAGTTCCGGCAAGCCCGAAGCGATCTAGTATCTCTCTCATCCTCCTCCTAGCAGGCTGGAAACCATCCTCTTTGCAGGCAAGGAAGAATCCATGTAACTCCTCTGGTGGGGCCGTGGCTGTTGTTTCGTAAACGAGTTCGCGAGTTACGTGGGGATCTAGCGATGCAGCCACCTGTAGGGAAGTAATCGCCTTCCTTAGATCACCCAGGCTAACATCTGCAATCGCTCTTGCAGCCTCCTCCTCCAGCTCAACCCCTTCGCTATTAGCTACTTCCATGACCTTCTCCAGAACCTTCTCGCTATCTAGGGGTCTGAATCTGAAGACTGCGCATCGGGATTGTATCGCCTCAACGATTTTCGAAGAGTAGTTACAGGAAAGTATGAACCTACACGTCTCCGCAAACTGCTCCATTATTCTCCTCAGGGCACCCTGGGCGTCAGAGGTCAGAGCGTCGGCTTCATCGAGAAAAATTACCTTGAACGAAGTCCCTGGCATGGGTGCGGTTCGGGCGAATTGCTTGACCTTGGTACGTATCGACTCCAACTTCCTCTCATCACTGGCATTCATCTCCAGTAGGTTGTTCCTGAACCCGTCGCCGAATACATCTCTGGTCAGTGCCAGAGCAGCGGTCGTCTTTCCTGTTCCAGGTGGTCCAGCGAACATTAGATGGGGGAATGTTTTGGACTCCGAGTAAGCGCTCAGCCTATCTACAACTGCCCTTTGCCCCTTCATCTCGCTGACAGAACGCGGTCTGTGCCTCTCAACCCACAACTCACTCATGATGACCTAACTCGACCCGTTGGCGGGCGTCCTTGAAGGTTGGGGACGCAAATCCAGAATCAGTAACTCTCTTCTTGTGCGGGGAAGGAACCCCCCCTGACATCATCGATGTAATCTCTAACCGCCTTGTCAACTGCGCCGCCCACGTCAGAGTAGCGTCTTAGGAACCTAGGTGAGAAATCCTTGGTAATCCCAAGCATGTCGTGAAGGACTAGGACCTGCCCATCGCAGTGGGGTCCGGCACCAATCCCGATGGTGGGGATATCGAGGGACTCGCTGACCTTCTTTGCTAGATCTGCAGGAATCTTCTCGAAGACTATCGAGAAGCAACCTGCCTCCTGGAGGGCCATCGCGTCTTCCATCAACTTGTTCGCCTCTGACTCCTCCTTCGCTCTGACTGAGTAAGTTCCGAACTTGTAAATTGACTGGGGAGTCAGACCTAGATGCCCCATTACCGGGATCCCTGCAGTTAGGATCCTTTTCACGGAGTCTACAATTTCCTTGCCGCCCTCGATTTTTACTGCATGACCGCCGGACTCCTTCATTATTCTGATAGCGCTCTTCAGTGCAAGCTTCGAATCGCCTTGATAGCTGCCGAATGGCATGTCCACAACTACCAAGGCCCTGTCCACAGCATTCACGACACACTGTGCGTGGTAGATCATGTGTTCCAGTGTTATGGGGACCGTAGTATCATTCCCCGCCATCACGTTTGAAGCAGAGTCACCTACGAGTATCACGTCCACTCCGGCTCCGTCAACAAGCCTTGCTAGGGAATAGTCGTAGGCGGTGAGCATTGCTATTTTCTCATTCGAACGCTTCATTTCTTGCAATATGTGCGTAGTCACCTTCTTCGCTCTGCTGGAAACCACTTGCTCACCCTGCAGTACCCCCAGTACGGTTGCTGACTTCAAACATACGCACGAGGTTTCAGCCCTCTGGCTCTATCTCACGAGCAACCTCAAGAAACTCCTCGATACTAATCAGTCCGTCTTTGTCAGTGTCTCCTTTACCGAAAACATCTCCAATCAATTGGTCTCCTCGGCGATTTCTGGTTTTCGAGAGAACTATGGCATCGTCGGGAATGTTGGGCCCTCCTCCCTCTATGTATCCTAGAGACTTGAAAGCGCTGACGAATTGGTCTAGATCCAACTGCCCATCTCCCTCTGCATCGGCTTCGTAGAATGCAGCGAAAAGTCTGCGCCTCTCGGCTTCGTCTGCGTCCGTTATCATCAGCTTTGCAGTTTTCCACGGGGTAATCTTGACCTCCACCCTGCTCTCTCCGTAGCCCTTGTAGATGATTAATCCAAGAACAATTGCTACCGAGGCTCCGACTAGAGACTTCGTCCCCATCAGGTAAAGCAAACCCCCTCCTCCGAAGATTCCGAACAACTGTACTGCAGGGTAAAGTGGCCAAGGCGTCTTCCACTGGGGGTCGTACCATGTGTGAGAATCTGCTGAGGTCCTAAGCACAATCACACACGCATTGATTATCATGAAGATCATTATTTTGAATCCCGATGCGAGTTCCGCGACGTCATGAACAGGTAGGAAGGTTATCGCCAGGCCCATCGCTAAGCCTGTCCCAATTATTGCCCAATGTGGGGTTCCAAATCTCTGATGGACGCTCTCAAGGAAGGGAGGCAACAGATTGTCCCTGGACATAGCAAATGGGAACCTCGAAGAAGCTAGAATTCCCGCTAGAGCCATAGAAGTCATTGTCACAACAGCAAGAATCGCAGCGATTTTCCCAACCATCTCCCCACCTACTGCCTCAGCGAAGATGTACACGGGGTCCTCGCTAGCACCGTGTTCGCCGTGCATGTAGTCTGAGGGTGCAACTGCAGCAGCCATTACCAAAGTGACAGTTACGTACAGCAGACAACTGAATAGTAGAGACAGAAGTATTCCATGGGGGAGATTCCTTTCTGGATCCTTGATCTCGCCACCCACAGCAGCTATCTTGGTCACGCCAGCGTATGAAACAAACACGAATGCGGATGTAGCCGCAACATCCTCCCAGCTCCCAAAAGAATCCTTTGAAGAAACGGCACTCCAATCCAGATCGTGAAATGCTAATGCATAAGCGCACAGGGCGAATAGGTAAGCAGCGGAAAACATTACTATGGGAATCTGGATCTTCTTGATCCTCTTCACCCCTAGGATGTTTATCCCAACAATTATTCCTAGGAGTAGAATTGCTGCAGCCTCAATGTCAATGTCCATTCCCAGCAAGTCCTCAATTACCCAAAGGTAAGCTTTGAAGCCGATTAATGCGAATGCAGACTTTAGCATGAAATTGGCCCATAGGCCTAGACCGGCTATAGTTCCGACTAGAGGCCCGAAGGTCTTCTGGACGTAAACGTATGAGCCACCAGAGGTCGGCATAGCTGTTGAGAGCTCTGACTTTGACACAGCACCAGGAATTACAAGAACAGCAGCAACTAGGTACGCTAGCCAGATTCCTCCGAGTGGATTCTCCCCCCCTCCAAGTTCTAGCATGGCGAGAGCAGGAAGTACGAATAGACCAGACCCTATCATTGCCGATAGCGAGATAATTATCACCGAAAATAGCCCTAACTTCCTTTCAAGACCGTCAGAGTCCGTATCCTTCGGAGTCAACACTATTCCTACTAGGTCCTCTGGACCGTAGTGACGCATGATTTGGGGGCCCCACCCTCCCCAGTTGAAGGTTCTGTATACCCAACGGTTAGATACTCACTCTTAGCCCAATACACATGACTGACACAATAGAGCATGGTACAATTGCATCCGTGCATTATACTGGGACCTTCGCAGAGGGAGGCGAATTCGATAGTAGCAGGGGGAAGGATCCTCTGGTCTTCATAGTCGGATACGGACAGATGATCACTGGATTCGAGAGAGAAATGCTCGGGGCAAAGGTGGGGGAGAAGAGAGAGTTCACCCTGGCGCCCGAAGACGCTTACGGGGAAAGAATCGAGGATGCTATTCAGAAGATTCAGAGGGAGAACTTTCCGGAGAATATGGAACTAGAAGTTGGGATGGTCGTAGGAGCCCACAGTGATCAGGGCCCGATTCAATTCACTATACTGGAGATAGACGAAGAAATGGTTACTGCCGACTTCAATCACCAGATGGCAGGCAGAACCCTACGATTCGAGGTAGAAGTCGTAGACGTCCGGGCAGCATCCGAAGAAGAACTGGCGCATGGTCACGTCCATGGTCCCGGTGGCACCAATCATTGAATTATTCAGAAGAGTTATTTCCCTCTCCAATAATTCAATCAGGATGAGGGGGCAAGCAGCGCTAACAGTTACTCTGCTCGTCGTCACCTCTCTTACTGGGTGCTTCGGAGTAGGATCGAGCAACAGTATCTTCGATGAGGGAGCCGAAAAAGAGCCTCTTCGGATAAATCACATTCAGATGAAGGGAACACATAACTCGTACCATGTGGAACCACTGTTCTCCCCTACAAGGGAGTACATGTACACTCACCAACCACTTGACTTGCAGGCCTCTCAACAAGGAGTAAGGCAGTTCGAATTAGATGTGTGGTGGGACCTCAGAGAGGGACTCAGAGTCTACCATAACCAGTATGACTCCGGGACAACATGCCCGACATTCGAGGATTGCCTAGGGACGTTGCTGGCATGGTCCAACGAGAATCCCATGCATCATCCCCTGTTCATCTGGGTTGAGCCCAAGGACTGGCCTGAGCAAGCGGCCGATGTGACAACCACTCTGGAGATTTCCGGGCTTCTGGATGACATAGAGGGGGAAATATCGGATTTCTGGCCACTGAACAAGACCATTACTCCTGACGATGTAAGGGGCGACAGCGACAACCTCCGCGATGCGATAGGGGAAAATGGCTGGCCTCTGCTCGAGGAGAGTAGGGGGAAGGCAGTCTTCGTGTTGTTAGCGAGGGGGGAGGCCAGAGATCTGTACATCCAAGGTTTTCCGGGATTAATCGGTGCTAGGATGTTCACCCTATCTGACGAAGGTAGCACCGAGGCTGCAATATTCTCCATCACCGATCCGGTGGGGAGTGGAGAAGAAATTTCCAGATTGGTTAGCGAGGGCTACATAGTCCGAAGCAGGGCAGACAGTGGGGGCGAGGAGGCAGACAACAATGATACTGCCAGGAGGGATGCCGCGCTTGCAGTTGGTGCGCACAGCATTTCCACGGACTACCCGGCGGAGGTCGATGGGTTGGACTACTGGGTCTCAATTCCAGAGGGGAACCCAAGCAGGTGCAACCCCATATCCTCGCCTTCTTGGTGCACTTCAGATAGCATCGAGGACTTAGCCCAATGATTACGCTCTGGCAACAACCTTCAACTCGATGGCAATAGAAGTTGGCAGGGCTTCGACTGAAACTGTCGTCCTTGCTGGCAGAATCTCTGAGAAGTACTCAGCGTAAACCTCGTTGTAGTCTTGGAAGTCCCTTTCCATATCCGTTAGGAAGACTAGGACATCAACGATATTTTCCAGACCTAGCCCGTACTCCTCGAGAATGACTCTGATGTTACTAATCACTGAATGTGTCTGTGCTCTGATGTCATATTCCAGGGGATTTCCACTCTCGTCCTTTATCGGTCCTCCGGGTATTTCGTCCGTCCCAGGCTGACGAGGCCCCATTCCGCTAACGAAGACCAGGTCCCCCACTCTACGTAAATGGGGATAAGCTCCAACTGCCTTGGGACCTCCCTCTGCGATGAAGGCTCCGTCCTCACTGGTAATCTTACCAGCCGCCTTCCGTCCAACTACCGCTCCTAAGACCCCTCCTACGGGACCACCAACTGCTACGCCAGCAGCTGCTCCCAGGGCCCCTCCAGCAGATCTCGCAAGTGACTGCCCGACCTCGTCGTAAACCTTCTCGACCGCATCAGCAGGAGCAGAGACGATCCCTTCAACCATCTTCTTCCTTTTTTCCTCGGTCGTCATTTGCTCCTCCTCTTCCATCACAGGGCCCCCGTATCCAATACTCCTCGATCACCATGGTAGTGTTCAACATCGTCCTCATCGAACTCCTTGTCGCCCACTGATCCTTTCGATGGAGTCAGAACTACAACCGCCCCTCCCGAGCCATGAAGTGCCTCATAGGCCAAAACCTCGCCTGTGTAGTTGTTGTGCTGACCCATTGTAGCGGACATCCACCAGGCTGGCTTGTATGCCACGACCTTTTGCACTCTAATCTGCCCATGAATCTCTCTAGAAAGCTGACTTAGGTCCTCCAGCCTGCCGTCTCCAAAGAACTCTAAGATTTTCTTGTTCCACTCGTCATCCTTGGCAGAGTGGATTCTGTCCTCTGCAGGGTCAATATGCTCCGTGAACATCCTGTTTGAAAGGCTGGAAACTACCACTACCACTGCCTTCTTGCCCTGAGCGCCAATAGCATCACGCGCAGACTTGCCCAGAACAATTGTCTCGGCTCTATTTGCATACATGTTACTGGATACGATGCATGCAGGAATCCTGTTATCCGGGTTTAGAAGCTTGAGCGCAACAATCGAGCCTGTGTCTATGGGAAAACCATCGTAAGACACCGTTCTAGATTGTAGCCCCCTCGACTCTGCAGACTCTCTGAATTTCTCAGCAAACTCCGTGTCCATCTTGAACTTGTATGGCATGCTACCCAGGTAGTGGAAGTCATCGTCCACATGCACCCATTCCGGCTCCGGATGCCCCTGTATCTGGTGGCCAATGATGCTGGGCCAGGTTGTCGAGTATACCAGTATCAGGTCTGCCTCGCTTTCCTCGATCCTTTTCCTGCATGTCTCGAATGCATCCCTTAGCTTCCCATATCCCTCACTTGCATCTGGTGATAGAAGTGGTTGTGGGTGGGGCGGACAGTAAATCCCGAAAAGAATCTCTGGATCCGACACTTAATCACCTCAGAGCACAATCTCTCTGGTTGCCTCTAGTGGGTCCC
Organism: uncultured Candidatus Poseidoniales archaeon; assembly: GCA_902530535.1. Classification (GTDB taxonomy): domain Archaea; phylum Thermoplasmatota; class Poseidoniia; order Poseidoniales; family Thalassarchaeaceae; genus UBA36. Next base: position 19,579 of record CACAAP010000002.1, on the reverse strand, counting down.
ACGCGGCAATCAGGTTACCCGTGCCAATCACTGACTGGTAACCGTAAATCTCTGCAGGGTACTCCGGATAACCCATGGCTGCCATCATCCAAGTCAGCCCTCCGGCTTCAGTTTCAGCGATCGTCTGCTCCGTGAATTCCGGCATAATGTCGATCACTTCTTTCATCTTCCCATCTCTCATCAGGTCTACCAGCTTCATGTCCCAGACGTATTGGCTGTGATTGTATATGTGCTCCCTGCTCATATCCTCAGGGAGTGGAGACTCAGTTACGAAGTGCCTGTGGGATAGGCTATGGCTGCTGATCAGTACAACTTTCTTCCCACTCTCTTCTATTGCCTTTGCACAGGCATCCCCAAGGGCACTGGCCTGCTCGTTCATCACTTCTGGCGAGTAGTAGTGCGCGTTTCGGTTACTACTTATCGTCACCAGTGGCTTGTCCCACTCAGGATTAAGCATGTGGCATGAGGTGATTGTCCCATAGTCGATTCTGAAGTCAGGATTCCTCATCATCTTAGTCACTATCCCGGATTCCCCAGCAACCTCGCACATCTTCTCTGCCAACTCTACATCGACTGAGATGTCGTAGTTGAACCTGAAGAGATTAGGAAAAACAGGGTCAACCGACTTCGACTTGAATTTAGGTAGCCCGAGGAAATGAGTTCCGATGTAAGTCTGCCAGTGAGGGGTGAAGATTACCATTGCATCGTAGTCAATCGATTTCAGTTTCCTTGCGAGTCTGTTGTAACCCCATCTGAGTGTCTCCCATCCTCCTTCTGCGAAAGCCTCGTTCTGTTCCGGATTCTCCGCATAAACCACATGCGGGGGGTGCGGTGCGAGGCATCCTAGTACTATCTCTCCCTTCGCCATATCCCTCCGAGGTCGAGAAATCTAAAGAAAACCTTCCGGCCCTCCTAGTAGAGTTCATGGGACACCTCTTGGACGCTGTGTCATGAAGTGGGACGAACCTCCTCTTTGGCCAGTGGCGGTGCCGAGTCTAGCCGGATTCGCAGCAGCATGCATCCCATATGTGATTCCAAACACTCCTCAGCTCGTGGGTGGCGAACTGACAACTCCATTCATCCTACTGGTGATTATGAGTCCACTCCTATACTTCTCTCCCGAGCCGACTGGGGGAAGGGCAGAGTTGATACTAGGAGCCAATATTGGAATGTTCTTCGCATTCTTTCCCCAAGCAATATTCTTCGTTTGGTTCATCATAGTCATCCTTCTTTGGCTAGCCCAGTCAATGTATGTCTGGAGGAGGAATTACCCAGCTTTCAGAATCGGGACTTGGCTTGGATTAGGAGCAGTTTCTGGACTATTCATCGGAGGTCTGTTTGGCCACCTCATCCTTGTCTGACCAGATCATCATCCCTACCACAAGTCCGCTTATTGCGAAAGATGGGACGGATGACATGACTCCGGTCCAGATGAGATCCCCATCCACATACTCAATCGTGATCCTGACTTCGCCAACTCCATCATCCCCTTGATTGGAAACCAGAACATAATGTCCGTCGTATACCGTGGGAGTCTCAACCTCTACATGGTAAGCCTCTCCTGGAGAGAGGATTTGAATGTCCCGATCAGAGAATCCTGACCAGTCTATCTTCCCCCCTCTGGCATGCTCTTCGACCATGTCCCTGTGAATTACTAGAATCTGTACATCCTCTAATCCTACATTTCTGGCCTCTACCTCTGCTGGGTGCCACAAACTGTGTACCTCGATGACGTCAAGATTAACATCTCCGGCCCCAACTCTCATCGTAGGCTCATTTTCATCGGTCCCCGGACCATCCACGATGACAAATACTAGCATCAGAGTCCCAATTACGGAGAATACGGCAGCGGTGTAAGAAACGTTCCTTGGATGAGCGAGGGAGCGCAAACCGTTCTCTCTGAGATTCCTAAGCTTGGGTTGGATGCCATGGGCGAAGAGAGCGCATATTACGGCAAGCATCACTCCTGGGATGACGTCCGAAATCCAGTGAATTCCAAGGTATTGTATGCTGAACAAATAGATCGGGATATTTGCTGCTACGAAAAGGTCGAACTCCCTGTGGCGCCATTCCGCCATTTTGATTCCCAGGTCTCTAACGTGTAGTCGATTGATTATCAATAGGCCAAGCGGGAGGCCAACATGCAGACTCGGGATGCCGTTGTCCAGTGGGTCTACTTCAGTGAAGAAGAATAGGTTCCATGACTCGTGGTACATGATAGCATCCATTCCAGGAATGAATGAGGATGTCACCTCGACGTTGAAGAAGAGGTAGAGAGGTACGGCGAGTACATAGATTATCGAGTAGTTCAGTACTGCTTTGTCGGCCATGACCTCATCCCTGCAGAGGATGTAGTAAATCGGACTGAACCAAATTAGGAACAGGTAGACAAACAGGTAGTGGAAGGACAGGACATCGCTAAGCATTTCGTTACGAAAACTCTCCTGAACCCAGAGAGTCAACTCTCCTTCGAATCCGTGAATGTAGTGTGTAAATCCGCCGACCCGGGGTTTTATCGCCTCATTGTGTTGGTCAATGAAGGCCTTAAATCCGTACATTATTAGATAAACAGAAATATGCCACTTGTACCCCTTTTCCTTGATTTCTCCTAGTAGATCGGACAGTGCAACCCTCATCTCAGGCTCATCCCTGGTTAGGATCCTCTGGATCGGAATGGTCAGCAGGAGTATCGCACCCATTACCGTCTCGTACGGTCCGAAAGGCCAGTCCATGGTCGAACCGCCTACAATCGAGTCATGAAACTTACAGTCGCTGAGCAATCGTCCCCCTCATTACTAGGTCCCCAATCCATAAGTCGAGATACTCGAGGCGCTTTGCATGGATGGGCACGTTCTCTGGCTAGCTCAGTGCGAAGAAATAGGCTTCATACCTGACCCGCGCAAGTATGAGGAAGGCACTCGAACGTCGCAGGACGCTGCCGATCAACTGGGATGCGAAGTAGCGCATATCGCCAAATCGATAGTATTCAGCGGAGAGGAAGGAGCCGTAATAGTGATCACATCAGGATCCAACAGGGTAGAAAGAAAGAGGAAACTGAAGCGAATACTCGGATTCAAGCCCGGGATGGCTTCTCCTGAATACGTTCTCCAAAGCACCGGTTACGCCGTTGGTGGGGTCCCGCCATTCGGACACACAAGTCCCGTCACAGTACTGATGGACGAGGATCTGATGCAATACGACTTGGTTTGGGGCGCAGCGGGGACTCCTCAGACAGTATTCCCAATCACTCCCGAGAAACTCAGAGAAGTATCCGGGGCCAAGCTAGGAGATGTGAAACAGTAGATGGTGGACGCGGTTCACGAACTCATTGCTTCCGCTTCCCGATTGAGGGATGCTTCCCAATCGATAGCAAGGAGGATTGTCTCAGAAGGAGTCGCCGACCTCGTTTACAACCCCCTCAATTATGCGTGGGAGGTGCATGAGGAGTTCATTCGAAGGACTGGTGGGAATGGTGCGAAGTGCATTCTGCTCGGTATGAATCCCGGTCCACATGGGATGGGCCAGATGGGCATCCCGTTCGCAGCAACATCGGTAGTTAGAGACTTGATTCGGATTACGGGGATAACCGTTGCAAAACCCGAGATAACTCATCCTAAAAGACCTGTAAACGGTCTAGAACACCCCAAGGAGGAAGTCTCTGGAACAAGACTGTGGGGGGTGCTCGAGCACAGATACGGAGGCATCGATAAGATATCCAAAGAAGTCTACGTAGTCAACCACTGCCCACTAATGATTCTGAATGGTGATAGGGGAACCAACGTAACTCCAAACAACGTTGCCGGACAGGCAGTAGACGACCTGATGGATATCTGCGATCAGCACCTGCGGGAGGTCGTGGATGCATTAGGAGCCAGAAAGGTGGTAGGAATAGGGAAGTACGCAGAGAAGAGAGCAGTTTCCGCTCTTCACGGCTATGGAGTCTCAATAGAAACATGCTGGCACCCATCTCCAGCTTCCCCTCTGGCAAATAGGAACGGAGGTGCCGATTGGAGGGCAAACATCAGCAAGGTCCTGCCCTGAAGGTTGTTTTTGCAACACTTAATTTCCTAGACAACAGTTAAGTTTCAATCTGAACTCAAAAAAACCATGTCGGCGAAGACAACTCCCGAATACCTAATTGAAAACGCAGAAAAATACCCCAACGAGTCAGCCATCTCATCCAAGGACGAGAACGGAAACTGGGACACGACCACTTGGTCAGAGTTCAAGGACGACGTAGTCGCACTTTCGAAGGCCCTCATTGCCAATGGATTTGATGCCGGAGATAAGCTAAGCATATACTCATACAATCGAAAGGAGTGGTATTCAGCTTACTCCGCTGCCAACATGTGCAATGGCGCGGCCGTAGGGGTCTACCACACATGCTCTCCGGAGGAGGTCGAATGGGTCGTGGGCAACTCCGACTCCAAGGTGGTCTTCGTTGGTAACAACCCGATGGATGGGGGGGAAGAAGGAAAGATGTGCTCCCATCGCTTGAACGAGGCACTGCCCTCGTTGGACAAGGTCGAGGTCGTCGTCGTCATGGACGGGGTGGATATGCCTGATCACCCCAAGTCAATTTCATGGTCCGATTTCCTCGCCAGCGGAAGCGATATCGAGGATTCCCAGGTCATGGAAAGGGCCTCCAGCATCAAGCCCGATGACACAGCCTCGCTGATCTACACATCAGGTACCACTGGAAACCCAAAGGGAGTAGAACTGACTCACGACAACTTCGAGGCAGAGATCGCCGGGGTGTCTGCCATCGCCAAGTTCGATCAGGGTGACGGTTATGTCTCATGGCTTCCATGCGCACACGTTTTCGGCCAGCTAGCAGACAACCACATCTGGATAAGAGATGCCATGCACATGCGAGTGGTCAGCAACCCGCTGGAATCCATAGATTACGCAAAGGAAGTAGAACCCTCTCTATTCATCGGAGTACCAAGAATCTACGAGAAGGTATACTCCAACCTAGTTGCCGGCCTCGGAAGTAAAGTGAAGTGGCTGAGCATACCCGTTCTGAAGGGGATAGTAAGGAAGAAGGCAAAGCAGAAGATAGGGTTCTCCAATCTGAAGTACGCCATCACGGGGGCTGCTCCAATCAACTCCGACATTTTGCACCTTTTCCAGAAGCTGGACATTCCCCTATTCGAAGGATACGGAATGACCGAGACCACCGCGGGAGCCACAATAGGTTACCCCGGCAATAACAAAATCGGGACCGTAGGGAAGGCCTTCGTCGGAGATATCAGGATCGACAACCCGAACGAGGCCGGTGACGGAGAGATACAGTTCCGTGGCAGGCACATCATGAAGGGCTACTACAACAACCCCGAAGCTACAGCAGAGACAATGACCGAGGACGGCTGGCTGAAGTCAGGAGACCTAGGTAGGGAGGACTCAGAGGGATACATCAGCGTGACTGGCAGGATAAAGGAGATCTACGTCAGCTCCGCAGGCAAGAACATCGCGCCCCTCGTGATTGAGGAGACCATGAAGTCGATTCCTCTTGTCTCCCAGTGCATGCTGATCGGGGACAACAGGAAGTACTGCAGCGCCCTCTTCACTCTAGACGTTGGAGCCATTCTAAGGGACAAGCACGGGATGGATGGGGCGAAGGTACCCAAGGACCCAAACGAGCAGTTGGCCAAGCTAAAGGAGTTCGGGCACGAGCTAAGCGAGTACACGGATAGCCCTGAGATCCATGCGGAGTTGCAGGAGCACGTGGACAGGCTCAACGGGCAGTTCTCCAACCCGGAGCAGCTGAAGAAGTTCACAATCCTCCCGAGGGACCTGAGCGTGGACCACGGGGAGCTAACCCCGACTCTGAAGATCAGGAGGATCCAGATCAGGGAGAACTGGGCTAGCGAGATAGAGGCCATGTACTGATCCTAGTTCGGTGACCGAATGGAACCTAGCGCCTGGGCCGCCCTCGCTATCGTCTTCGCTTTGGGGGCCATGAGTCCCGGGCCTTCTCTGGCAGTAGTCCTCAGGAACACCATGACCGGGGGCCGGAGCCAGGGAATTTCCACGGGGATAGGACATGGTATCGGCTTCGGGATCTACGCCTTCCTCGCCGCTCTCGGGATAGCGACCGCGCTCTCTGCAAATGAGCACGTCGAGCAGGTACTGAGGTGGGGTGGGGTCGTAATCCTACTATGGTTGGGCACCACCTTCCTTCGCCATGCCATGGCAGAAAGAGGAGGTGAGCAGGACCAGGACGATCAACACGCTCCTTCGGACAGGATCGGCTTCATCCAGGGTTTCTCAGTAGCCTTGCTCAATCCAAAGATCATGGCATGGATGCTAGCCCTATACTCACCATTCATAGAAGCAGACTTCCCAATGGAGACTCTCATCGGCATGGGCCTTCTGGGGATGTCGATTGATGGGGCTTGGTACGTAACCGTGGCCACGGTCCTCACTACAGGGGACAGGGCAGAGAGGCTGAAGTCTAACGCCCATCTTATCGACGGGGCCATGGGCATCCTGATGTTCCTGTTCGCGTACGTCCTGGTCAGCGGTTTCTAGATTCAGAAGCCGCCGCTCCACATCAGAAACATTACGATTAATGCCAGGAACAAAACTGCGGGGATTCCTATCACAGTAGTCAGCATGCCAATCGCGAAGTACTTGTTCCCTCTTGTAAAACTCCATACTATTCCTGCGATAAGACCTACCGGCCATACAAGAAAACTAGCCGCCATGAACAAATCCTCTCCCATATCCGGGAGCACCGATGCAATTTCCATGAGTATAATTGAAGAGATCCACATACCGGCAGGAGCCAGAATTAGACCAACGAAGAACCAGCCTACGTTGGAGCCATTGCCCTGTTCCTGCTGGGACACGATGCCTAGTGCACCACCGTTACTCGCCCCTAGTGAAGAAACGCTACCGCTTAGAATGGTTGCACCAGACTCCAGATTGGGAGGCTCACCTCCCCATGGATTCCCATCAGAACCCGAGGTTATTTCGACAGACTCTGGCCTCTCTTCCACGTACCTGCGTACTCTCCTTTCGTCTTGAACAATGTCCCGGAATACTAGTTCCATGGTTTTCGGACAGTCAACGCATTCTTGTGGAATCGTGTTTTCGGGGTAGTATGGCAAGTAGAGCGGATAGCGGCGAGCCCGACTCTATAATTCGGGCTCCAGGGGGGAAAATGCCCATCCGAGTAATTACCGCGGCAGCCATCTTCGATGGGCACGATGCAGCCATCGGAATATTCCGCAGGATTCTACAGAGCCAAGGTTGTGAGGTTATCCACCTAGGGCACGATAGAGGTGCAGATGAGGTAGCACGTGCCGCCATACAGGAGGATGCGCATGCTGTGGCTATCACATCCTACCAGGGAGGGGCGGTTGAGATGTTCACACACACTAAAGACATCTTGCAAGAAAATGGTTTCGAGCACGTTTTCCTCTTTGGAGGCGGAGGCGGAACCATCCTGCCAAAAGAAATCGAGCACCTCAAGGAGCAGGGGATTTCTAAGATTTATTCGCCGGATGATGGCAGGGACCTTGGCCTAGTTGGGATGGTCAGGGACGCAATGGCCACCGCATCCGGCACAGACCTACTTGCTGAATCCAGATTCGACCAGATCACGGGCCAGGTAGATGCAGACGATCATGCTGCAGTATCTCTCCTACTGACCATGGCAGAAAACTCACCTCCCGGCCAATTCTCAGACAAATTATCCCAAGCACGCTCCAGGGAAGCCGAAGCAGAGTGCCCCGTAGTGGGGATAACCGGAACAGGGGGTGCCGGGAAGTCGAGCCTGATGGATGAGGTCATGCTTAGGATCAGGCGAGACAATCCCGAAGCCAGGGTCGCACTGCTAGCAACCGATCCTACGAGGAAGAAGACAGGAGGTGCCCTACTTGGGGACAGAATCAGGATGAACTCCCTCTCAGACTCAAAGTTGTTCATGCGCTCATTCGCGAGCCGGGAAAGTGGGCGAGAGATAGCTGAGTGCATAGATCGCGCCGTCGAGGTCTGTAAGGCAGTGGGTTTCGACTTGGTTTTGGTTGAGACCAGCGGGATAGGACAAGGTAACGACGCAATTACCGAGGTCGCTGATACCTCGATATACGTAACAACAAGGGAGTACGGTGCACCCAGCCAGTTGGAGAAGCTAGCCGCTCTAGATTTCGCCGACATTGTGGTTCTGAACAAGTTCGATAGGCCCGGGGCCGAGGATGCACTAACCGAGATTCGCAAGCAATTTCAGAGGAACAGAGAGGCATTCGGAGAAAGCCCGGAGTCAATGCCAGTGGTTCCCACGATTGCTAGCCAGTTCGCAGACGCGGGAGTCGATCGACTTTGGGAGATGATGTCCTCACTCCTCAACGACAGATTCGATACAGACTTCGCAGCAAGTGAGGCTAGACTGGGCCCAGACGGACTTCCCAGCCGTGATGCCCCAATTCCCCCCGAGCGTCAGGGATATCTGGCAGAAGTAGCTTCTACGGTGAGGGGTTATCACAAGAGGTCTGAGGACTTGGCCAAGGCAGTTAGACAAGTCCAGCAGCTAGAATCTGTGACCACATTCCTCGACTCCTCGAAAAAGGGAGGAAATCACATTGACTTGCTGGAAGAGGCGAAGGAAATACGCGAATCTCTGCCCGAATCTGCATGGGGGGCTCTGGAGGATTTCGAATCAATAGCAGAATCCTATAGATCCGGACAGGCAAGTTACACTGTTCGAGGAAAGGAGATCCCGGTAAAGACTACCCATGAGACCATTTCAGGGACTAGGGTGCCTAGGGTGGCACTCCCAACAACGGAGGACTGGGGAGAGAAACTTCTGTGGATAAGCAAGGAGAACGTCCCAGGCTCCTTTCCTTTCACCGGAGGGGTCTTCCCGTTCAGGAGGGAGGACGAACTTCCAGTCAGAATGTTCGCCGGGGAAGGCAGCGCGGAGAGGACCAACAAGCGTTACCACTTCCTATCCAATGATCAACCATTCAACCGCCTCTCGGTAGCATTCGACTCACCAAGCCTGTATGGTAACGACCCTCAGGAGAGGTTGGATATTTTCGGGAAGGTCTGTGAGTCTGGCGTAAGCATTAGCACCGTAGACGAGATGGAGATGCTCTTCGACGGCTTCGACCTGTGCGCACCCAACACGTCAGTCAGCATGACAATCAATGGGAACTACTGGTGGCACCTGGCAGCGTTCTTCAGAGTTGCAATCAGGCAGCAGACTCGGAAGTTCATCGATGAGAACGGAAGAGAGCCGAACGAGAAAGAGGCCTCGGAGATTAAGGCATACTCCCTATCAACAGTAAGGGGAACAGTACAAGCCGACCAGTTGAAGGAAGCCATGGGCCAGAACACATTGGTCTTCAATCTGGACACCGCACTGCGGATGATGGGAGATGTGGCGGAGTTCTACGTGGACAATGAAGTCCGAAACCACTACTTCGTCAGCATCAGCGGATACCACATAGATGAGGCAGGTGCCAATCCGATCACCCAAGCAGCGCTGACCCTGTCAAATGGCCTAACCTACGTCGAGCTATTCAAGGCAAGGGGACTCGATCCGGACAAGTTCCTGAGGAACTTCTCATGGTTCTTCTCCAATGGAATGGATCCGGAGTACGCCGTAATAGGTAGAGTCTCAAGGAGGATTTGGGCCATAGCCATGCGAGACCTATATGGGGTCGGGGAAAGGGGGCAGAAGCTGAAGTATCACATCCAGAGCAGTGGTAGATCCCTACATTCCCAGGAGTTCACATGGAATGATTACCGAACCACGCTACAGGCCCTTTATGCCCTTGCAGACAACGCGAACAGCCTCCACACCAACAGCAGGGACGAGGCCTTCGGGACCCCTACAGAAGACACAGTTAGGGATGCGGTGGCGATCCAACTAATACTGGCCAAGGAGTATGGCTGGCTCAGGAACGAGAACCCACTCCAAGGCTCATTCGTAGCCGATTACCTGACTGATGAGGTAGAGGAGAAGGTACTCAGGATATTCGAGGAGATGCATAGCAGGGGAGGGGTGTTGGGAGCCCTGGAAGTCAACTACCAGAGAAATAGGATCCAGGACGAGGGGATGCTCTACGAGCACAGAAAGCACACCGGAGAAACTCCAATAGTCGGAGTTAACACCTTCACGGACGAGGACTCAGCCACTCCATCGGCCGACGATTTCGACTTGGACGTCACAAGATCCGACGAGAAGGAGAAAATGAAGGTCATCACAAGGAACGCAGAATTCAGGGAGACCCACTCGAAAGAGGCGGAGGAGGGACTTGCCAAGCTGAAGAATACAGCACGCGAGGGTGGCAACCTATTCGAGGTAATGATGGAAATCGTAGAATACTGCTCAGTGGGTCAGGTTACCCAGGCCCTTTTCGAGAGCGGTGGAAAGTTCAGAAGGAACATGTGACGAGCCCATCAAACGGCGTTTTCAGTGGCATGGCATAATCGTCATGAAAATCGTCTGACTGCCTCAACGTTCTTAACCCCAAATGGAACGACTGTCGTTGTTGTCGGAGATTTATTTCCCGGTGACTGAGGTGAAGGGATGCATCTAGTCAGGATTGAGGTCGAGAACTTCAAGTCATTCGGAGGCAGCACAACTATCCCTTTCGAGCAGGGCTTCACGGCGATCACAGGGCCCAATGGGAGTGGAAAATCAAACTGCGGGGACGCAATAGGCTTCGTCCTAGGCCCCAAATCTACACGCTCACTCAGAGCGTCAAACGTATCCGAGCTAATCTTCAACGGTGGAAAGGCGGGAAGCCCCGCAAAACACATGTCGGCCACTCTGGTTTTCAGCAACACCCCGGAGGTCGGCGGACGGAGACGACTGAGATCAGACTCGGACGAGGTCTCCTTCACTAGGAGCGTGCGACTGAACAGGAAGGGGGATCCAGTCACATCTTACAGGATAAACGACAATCCCTCAACCGCTACGGAGATGCGCAGGATACTCTCCGAGGCAGGATTGAGGGGCGAGGGCTACAACATAGTACTACAGGGGGACGTGACAAACCTGGCAACCATGACCCCCCACAAGAGGAGAGGGGTGCTTGAGGAGGTGGCCGGAGTAACTGCTTACGACGAGGAGATAAGGAAGGCCAACACCCAGAGAAAGCACGTCGAGAGCAACATAGAGACGATAGATATCTTCGAGGCGGACCAGAAGGGGAGGCTCCAGGAACTCGAGAAGGAAAGGGAGCAGGCTCTGAAATTCAAGGAACTGAAGGGAGAAGCAGACCTCGCCCGACTCACTCTGGAGCAGTCAAGGCATAGGAACAGAGAAGGCGAGGTCTCACTCCTAACGGAGGAGAGAGCCAACTACGTTTCCAAGGTGCAACAACTCTCCAGCGAGATGACCGAGTCTAGCATGACCCTCGACGAATTCGACAAGGAACTCGTCCGAATCGGTAGAGAACTAGAGGGCGTCCTGGGAGGCGATGCCAAGGAAATAATCGACAAGATCAGGCAGCACGAGATAGATCTCGAAACCGCTGCAGACAGAATCGGGGATCACAACCGAATGATCGAGAGCTCTGACGAGGAGACGCAGATACTAGTGAAGGAGAGAGAGGGGGCAGAAAATGCCCGTTCCCAGGCCGAGCAGAAAATCTCCGACCTGCACCAGTCAGTCTCAGACTCGAAGGAGGATCTGAAAAGGGCCGCTAGGGAGGAAGAAGAGGCTAGGAAGGCCATCGAGTCCGGGGACAAGCACGGAAGGGACCTCAACAGGACCCTTGGAAAGGCAACAGAGGCGGAACAGTCAGCGAGCAATGCATTCGCCCAAGCACAACTGGATTATGATCGGGCAAACCAAAGATCCCAAATCGCCTCTGAGAAACTTGCTGACATCGAGCAATCGTTCGAGGCAGCCGAACTTGAGAGGGACGACCACTCCCTACTCGGGGAGGATCTGGAGGAAACCAGTCCCGAGACCAGCAGGGAGGAACTAGCCAAGGAACTAATGAGCCTCCAGAAGCAGGAGAGATCCCTAGTCGATGATAGGGACAGGGCCGAGTCGAAGCTCAGGAACGCGGAGACGGGCCTGGCGAAGGCCAAGGCAAGGATCGAGGCTCGTTCCAGTACCCCCGGATCCGCGCACACCCTCGCAGCCCTGTCACGCCTAAGGGAGAGCGGCGAGATCCATGGGATACTCGGAACCCTGGGCGAACTAGCCACACCAAAGGACCCTTCTCACGAGGAGGCCCTATCATTCGCATTCGGGGGCGGGCTAAGGAGCATCGTAGTCACCTCCGACCATGTCGCCTCAAAGTGCATATCCTGGCTTCGAAAGAACGGAGGCGGCAGAGCAACCTTCCTTCCTCTGAACAAACTATCAGTATCCAGGCCCCAGGGAAGGACCCTACTGGTTGCGAGGAATCCGGGAGTGGTCGGTTTCGTCCATGACCTGTTGGAGTTCGACCCCGGAGTGGAGACTGCAGTCAGATACGCTGGGAGAAACACCCTGGTAGTCGACTCAATGGATGTTGCAAGGGATAACATGGGCGGCGTACGCATGGTCACCCTGGATGGCTCAGTAATAGAGAGCTCAGGGGCAATGACCGGGGGTTCCTCCTCGAGGAAGGACCGCCCTAGGTTCGATGGCTCCGGGGCTGGCAGCTCGGGAATAGAAAGGATGGAGATGGCAGTTCAGGAGGCTGACCTACTATTCTCCACCGTTGACGGGGCCCTTCGCGAGCTGAGGAGGAACCAGCAGGAACTACGAGACACGATCCACGGCCTAGACAATGACGACCACTCCGTCAGGGTCAGAAACTGGAAGGCCGATATGGAGAGGTCGGAGAAAGCCGTCCGAGAAATCAAGTCCAAGCTCAGGGTAGCCAGCAAGGAACTCGAGGATTGCGAATCTGAGAAGGCTCTTCTATCCGAAGCATGCGAAGAGGCAAGAGCGGAAATGGATAACTCCTCACAGGCCAGAGCCAGAGCGGCCGAGGAGCTCCAGAGTCACACGCCCGATCACCTCTCCGACAAACTCAGGGAGGCAGAGCGGGCTAGGACGGAGGCAGAGCGAACTAGGGTGATGTCTGAGACCTCAATAGAAACCTCGACGCAGCAACTAGAGATTCTCGTCGATAGGGTCGCCGAATTGGACAGGCAGTTGAACTCCCAGAAAGCATCAGCATCCAAGGCGAAGAAGGCCATCGCCGAACTAGAGTCTGGAATGAGGGAATCCGAGACCGAACTAGTCGAGTTGAGGGAGCAGGCCTCTCAATTCGACGAAGAACAGAAGGCCCTGAACGGGAAGAGAGACGAACTAGTAGAGGAGAGAGCAAGCCTGAGGGCCCACCTAGAGAGGATATCCCAGGAGCGGCAGAACATCTCTGGAAGACTAGAGGAAATAAGTGTACAAATCAAGCAGAAGCGCGAGGCTCTGGATGAGATCGTAGCCGAATTGGAGGCTGCAGGAATCCCCATCCCGTCCGAAGACGTGCATCTGCCAACAGTCGTGGAGGCGGAGCGGAGCGTGCAGGGGCTCGAGCGCCGCCTCCGCGCCCTCGGGGACGTGAACATGCTCGCCATCGAGCAGTACGACACCGCCGCCTCGAGGATCACAGACCTGATCGCGGATGGGAAGCTGCTTAGGTCGAGGAGGGACGAGCTCTCAACCATTGCCGACCAACTAGAAGACGAGCGAAGGACCCGCCTCCTGAACGTATTCACCCACGTCAACAACAACTTCCGCCGCGTCTACGAGATACTCCAGCCAACAGGAAAGGGAGAACTGAAACTGGAGAATATGGACAACCCATTCGAAGGGGGTCTGGAAATGGCTTGCGTACCCCCCGGCAAGAGCCAGAACACCAGGAGGACCGCTCTTTCCGGAGGGGAGAAGTCGATGGCTGCGCTGGCACTGATTTTCGCCATCCAGGACTACGAGCCAAGCCCGTTCTACTACTTCGACGAGGTCGACCAGAATCTTGACCCCTTCAACTCCGAGAAGATAGCAGCCCTCTGCAGAATGAGGAGCGGGATGGCACAGTTCATCATGGTCACACTCAGGAAGGTTAGCCTGACCCTGGCCGACCACCACATCGGAATCACTCACGCAGGCAACGGCTGCAGCCAGAGGATTACCGACTTCGACAGGGCGGCTGCATTAGACTTGAGCGAGGAGATAGAGGCAGAGGAGAAGGCAAGAGCAGCCTCAGAGGCTGAGAAGAAGTCCATGCCCGAACTGCCATCACCCGAAGAAATGCCACGAGCCCCTGAACCCCTCCCCACTCCATCCAGCTTGGGAGGGCTGGCCGAAAGAGCCGGAGTAGACGTACCGGACGAGGGCGAAGCAAGCGAGCCAGAGGACGAGTTGAAGGGGCTCAGGGAGCGAACCGAGGAGGTATCGGAGACAATCGAGGAACATTCGGACGCGCAGGCGGACGATGAAGAGCCCCCAATCCAACCTGAAATAGAAACCAAGGAGAGGGCCCTGTGATCTTCGGAGAGCAGATGAGGGATGATGTAGTACTCCGCCTCCTAGACGGACAGTCAAGCCTGGAGACCAGCAAGTTCCTGGACAGGCTAATGGAACTTTCAACCCTCGAGGAGGCCGAGCACCAGTTCCTTGTCGACCCATTCGACAGATCCGTCGCCCTGGTCTTCCAGATGTTCCAGTCAAGCGATCTAGACCCATGGGACGTCGATCTATCCAGCTTCATCGAGATGTTCAACGAACGAATAGACAAGGCCGAGAACATAGACCTCCCATCCTGTGGTAGGATGATTAGGATGGCATGGTCCATACTCAGGGGCCAAGCCAACTCCCTGATAGACCGCCAGGAGAGGGCGATGGATTTCGAGGAGGAGGTCGAATGGGACTTCGAAGGGGGTTGGGAGGCAGAGTTCGATGATGACGAGTACAACTTCTCCCTTGGCGTGATGACCGGGGCCGCTGACGAGGCACTCCCGTCCATCTTTGAAGGGCGGATTCACCGGGACGAGGGCCGCCCCGTCACACTGGGGGAGCTACTACTGGGACTTCAGGATGCCAGCAGGCTAGCCGAGGAACAGAGGACGAGGGAGAGGATCGCGAAGGAGCGAAGGGAAGCCCACGACAAGGCCAGGGAGAGGTTCAGTGGAAGCCTTCACGTCGAAGATCTGGAAGGGGACCTGAAGAGGACATGGCAGGCACTGAAGGCCAGGACCAGCCAGTCCGAATCCATATCCCTCTCAGACGTGGCGAACGAAATGAACCGCGACTCAATCCTCCAAGGCTTCGAAGGTGAGGAAGCAATCACGGAATCGCAGGTTACGGCTTTCGTTTCCACTCTGTTCCTGACGAACCGAGGCTACATTTCACTCGGACAAGAGAGCGGCTACAACGGACAGATCGTCCTCCAGGACCTATGGGGCGAGTCAGACGACTACGATGAGCTGACCCAGAGGCTACACCCAACAGTAGATCCCACGGGGGCACAGAATGTCTGACCCCGAACTGCCGACAGTACTGGAGGCCATACTTTTCGGGGCCGGGCGCTCCATGTCACTAGAGGAACTCTCCGAGATGCTTGGGGAGCCGAAGGGAGTGATCCACGTGGGGCTATCCAACCTTAGGAAGAGCATAGATCAGAGGGAAGGTGGCGCCATACAACTTTCCGACGTCTCGGGGAGGTGGATCCTGGAGGTCAAGCCGGAGCTATCCTCCTTCCTTCCGGAGACCTTCAGGGCCGACATACCCCAGAGGCTACTTCCTGCAGCAGCTCTCATCGCCTACCACCAGCCGATGGCTCAGTCCCAGCTGGTTGACATGCTCGGACAGAGGGCGTATGATCACGTAAGGGACCTCTCATCCATGGGCCTCATAGACAGGAGGAGGGACGGGCTCACTCGCCGCCTCACCACGACCAGAAGATTCGCAGAGTACTTCGGATGCCCAGAGGTCGAGTTCAGGAAGGTAAGGGCTTGGTTCAGGGCCGAGGCCAGCAACATGGGCCTCTCCAGCGCAGAGCTGGCCGCATCGCTGGCTCCCGACGAGCAGATGACGATATCCGAGTACACCGAGGAGGACGCCCCAGAGGTAGAAGCAGGAGTGGAGGAGTGACTACTCTCTCCCGACGTGCAAACTGTCGTACAGAAGTGCCACCTCAAGTAGGACAAGCATCGGACCACCCACGAGGAACAGGGAAATCGGGTCAGGAGGGGATATCAGGGCCCCGAGGAACAGGGCTGCGAACCAAATCAACCCCCTGTTCTCGACTATGGAACCCCTGCTAATCGCCCCAGACCTCAATAGCAGAATCACCACAATCGGGACCTGGAAGCCAATGATGGAAGAGAAGTAAAGCCCAGTGACAAATCCCACCCAAGACTGCAACTGCCAAGTGTTTAGCAGGCCAGATGCCTCAGAGTCCTCGGCCAGGTACTCCAGGAGGAACGGAATCAGAACATTGTGTGCATAAGCAAGCCCCAGTCCACCTAGTGCCAACATTATCGCCAGTGCCATTATGGCTCTGGAAGCACCAACACCTCGTGATACGCGGTTAGTCGAATCTGGGAGAGCGCTTCGACTCAACCAAGCAAGATCCAGAATTACCGTTGCCACCATCATTCCGAAGGCGATCTGTGCAGCTATTCTTAGTTGTAGCAGAATCACCTCGAGGGGCTGCAGAATGATCACCTCGACCCCCTCTGGGACGTACCCTTCGGAATCCAGAAGCCATTCGATGACCTCCCCTCCTATCGGATACCCTGCCACGAACCCCAATGTGAAAACTCCGAGGTACAGCTTCCTACGTCTGTCGATGTGTGAAGTAATCCTCTGAAATATCGGACTGTCAAATACCCCCAACAACCCCTCGCCCATGACACAGGATAGGCATCACATTGGTGAATTCATCGATAGAGCGTCATGACTTCCTTAGTATCACCGTCAGCAAATCTTCATCCTTCAGTCGATGATCCAAGCCAACTCTCTGCCAGTCGAATTTCGCACTTGGCCCCTTGACCCGTGCATAGCGGAATTTCCTCAGAAAATCCCGATGCAGTTTCGCGCAGACGTCCCTGACCGTGGAAGTGTCCTTCACGATCAGTGGCTCGATCAAATCCGCCTCTTGCCCCTGTGGCTTAAGGAAAATAGACATGAAGCCCAGATTATCGAAGATGAAGTCCTTCATCTCCTCTATCCCCTCCCCAGTCTTGGCCGAGACGTTGAGAACCGGCCATCCTTCTGGCAGGCCTTCATAGGCCCTCCGAAGATCCCCCTCATTCGCAAGGTCGATCTTGTTTACCACTACAACAGATCTGCTGTAAATTCTATTTCCTGCCAGCGTGTCCACAATGTGGTCGTCAGTGACATCGGTCCTCAGTGTAACAGTGGCAGAGACGATGCCGAAACCTCTGATGATTCCTTGAATCTCCTCATCACTCATGTTGGTCTGCTCCAGAGTGGAACGCACCTCTATTCCCCCTCTTCTTGTCCTGGAAACGAAGACTTGTGGAGGGCTCTGATTCAATCTCATACCTGCCTTCCACAATTCATCATCGAGGATCTTGAAGTGAGACTTCTGGAATGGGTCGATTACGTAGAGGACCATGTCTGAGCCTCTGATAACATTCAGAATCTCTTTCCCCCTTCCCTTCCCATCTGAAGCACCCTTGATCAGGCCCGGCAAATCCAGGATCTGTATCTTCGCACCTCTGTGATCCATTACCCCTGGAATGCATGTCAGCGTGGTGAATGCAAAGTTCCCAGCTTCAGATTCAACATCTGTAAGTTGCGATATCAGGCTAGACTTGCCTACGCTAGGAAAGCCCACTAGTGCCACCGATGCATCTCCTGACTTCTTTATCTCGAAGCCCTGGTTGCCGCCGCTAGATCTAGAATGGGCCGTCGCCTTCTCCTGCTTCTGCCTAAGTGCGGCGATCTTAGCCTTCAGCTTACCAATGTGGCCCTGGGTTGCTTTGTTGTATTTCGTCTTGGATATCTCTTCTTCCAGGGACTTGATTTGCTCGTCTATCGTTGCCATGACAAATCACTCCTTAGCTTGTTCCTGAGATGGTGGCGTGGCCCCACATTCTTGAATTCGGTGGAAAGTTAGCACCTGAATCTATCGAGCGAGGGTATTTGGACACAAGCGGGTCATGGGGCACATGGTCGATGTAATCCTCCATCTGGTCGACCGAGGACTATTGGATGAACTCATGGCCATGAGCGTGAGTGAGATATCATCTTCGATGGAGGCAGCCAGTCTCAGGGGTTCTAGGCCTGAGGCCGATCCTCGTTTCCATAGGGACTTCGATGTCGACCTAGAGGGGGAGGTCCTAGAGTTGATTGACGATTCCGAAGGGCTGGGCGATAGGAGCAGTCTGGCCGAGGAGGAATCTGACTCGGCGATGGAGCTATCCCTCCTTCTTGCCCGATGGTGCTCGACGGCACAATGGACATGCTGGGACGCTCGCCTTTTCCTTTACCTGGAACCGTTCATAGAATCCCAACTCTCCGGGCAAGATGCTTTCCTGGACCATGGGGTCTGGGAGCAATTCTCGGAATCCCTTTCAAGGACTGACAGGTCTTCCTACTCAGAGTCAGTGGTATTGGACTGGATGTCTAGGAGAGAGGATATGGGAGAGACTATGGAGCCCTCTGAGGACCCAATGATACTGCCTACCATGGAATCTCATCGCACTCTGAGTGAATCCCTCTTCAACATCATGGAATCTCTCAGGGGGTCTGAGATCGAACTGATGGCTGGTAGGGAGTTCCTAGAGGCCGGCAGGTGGATGCTTGGCAGGTCGACGCTTTCCGAGACTTGGGGGTCGCAGGGTTGAGTGATCTGCCAATGGAACCGGCCCCACCGGAAGAGCCCCCAGGGCCAGGGGTGGTGGTTCTAGGGAGGTTCCAACCAGTCCACAAGGGCCATGCTCTGATGATTCAGGCAGCCGAGGTTTGGCGTACTGAAAATGCGAGCGAAGAGAGTCTGATCATCGCCATAGGGTCATCCAACCAACCGCCTTCGATCAGGAATCCGTGGTCTTCGGAAGAGAGGACGGCCATGCTAAGGGTATGGTTGGATTCAGCTGGGATAGAGGCTAAGATCGTCTCAATACCAGACATAGAAGACCCTCCAAAATGGGTCTCGCATGCCGAGAAGTACCATGGCGGTGCAGGCTCCATCTTCACCACAGACGTCGGGACTGCAGAACTCTACGAGTCTTCGGGATGGCCAGTGATAATGGGTGAGCTGGAGCATCGCGAGTCATATGAGGGTTGGAGGGTCAGGGCAACGGCCCAGATGCTGTCGACAGTCTATGACGAGGATGCGGTAAGATCAGTGATGGGGGCTTCGGTCCCCGACGAGGTAGTCTCCCATATGTTGGAAGAGGGTTCACTGGGCAGGCTTGCATTCATGGGCGAGGGTGGCGAGCCCGTAGGGTAACGTCTAACATTGGCCCTAGAAGTCATCGAACTCGTCGAACTCATCCTCACTCAGTTCCTCGTCAAACTCCTCAAACTCGTCGTCGCTGATTTCGTCTGTGCTCTCTGCTGGAGCCTCCGATGAAACCTCTGCAGCTGCAGATGGCTCCTCTGTAACCTCCTCCTCGAACTCCTCGAACTCGTCTACATCGA
>CACAAP010000001.1:0-69936 GCA_902530535.1 uncultured Candidatus Poseidoniales archaeon | reverse complement strand
GAATGCACCTAAGTGAAATGATATACTTGTTATGCAACTCATCAGCATTCGACTTGGTCGAAGTTAGGCCCAAGTGCTCAGAATTTGCCATGCCCCTCAACCTGTCAACTTCATTTGATAATTCCATCATTAGTGAATGGGCTTCTTCGGATTTCTCTGATGCATCAGTGACTGCATCATGTGCTTTCTGCTGCTTTTTTTCTGCCTGTCTAACTTCTCTCAAAACGCTTGAACTACTATCGTCTTCATCTTTCTTGAGCCTTTTGAAATCTGCCTGCAGCCTCTTCATCTTTGCAAAGAAATCCTTCTCCTTACTCGGACTAATTTGGCCAGTTTGATGGCGCCACTCAAGCTTGTTCATCTGTTCTCTAATACTCCGAGAACTAGGGCCAACCCTCTTCTTTCCTGACTGGCTACCGTTCTTCTCAACCGAACTCCTTAGTTTTGCCCTAACATCCTTCAATTCATTTGTTCTCTCTAGTCTTATTTTCCTCAATTCAGCAACCTTGCTATTAGCCTCGTTCCTTAGGCTCTTCTGCTTCTGAACTTCGGTGATTAACTGCTTTACCTGAAGATTTATTTCGTTCCTTTTATCCAGCTGACTCCTTACTTTTACGTTCAACTCATCACGACGATCTTTGTATTCGGCCAACTTCTTGCTGACCAATTCCGAATTCTCTCCGAAAACAGATGAGATATTCGACTGGTTGAGCTCCAAAGTAAACCCTCTAGCGCTTCGAATTTGGAGTTCCATTTAAGCCATACCGATTATTTTGCTTCTAGTCCCTACGACTGGCAGACTTTCCTTTCCTCCCCCCTCTTCTAGAAACACCAAGTTTCCTGGTCTTCTTTTTACGTAATCGACCCTGTTTTGGTGCTTCTTGAAGAGGATCTTTCGTATCATTGATTGACGAAAAACCTCCAGTCTCTAGTATCAGCCCCAACTCTTCAGAGCTAAGATAACCGCCCTTTGCTGCGATTCCGCGAATATCATCTATGCTGGAGTAACCTCTGACAGCAGAAACTCTCGAGTACTTCTGGAGCTTCTTTAACACACTTCTTTCGCTATTTGTTTCAATCTTGATAGTCTCAATTCTTTCATCAATAGTTGAAATACTTCTACTAATCTTGCGTATATCTTTCCTGCTGATTTTGTCTACTTCGATTTCAGCATTTTCCTTTAATTCCGATTTTGCCTTGCCGAACTCTTCCTTGTTTTGATCCAGTTTGGTGGAGATCTTTCGCATCTCACTTAACTTGGAAATATATTTCGAATGAGATTTCTCTGCTTCTCTCTTCTTTTTTATTGAGGACTGGATCTCGAAGAATCTGCTAAATGCCGATAGTTCTGGATTCAACATTGGTACTGCGGTCAGGTCATTGTCAATTCTCGTCAATGTGAGGTAGGTCTCGTCAAGCCACTCCTCTAGAATTTTCGAAGGAGGTGGTACTCTTACATTGATTCCATCTCTTCTTTCTCTGTGAATCTTGGCCTGTTTTCTCACGGAATGAAACTCTTCCAACAACTTCTTTCTCCCAGTCCCTGAGCGCTCTATTCCAACTACTGCAGATCTTAGCGCCTTTACAATCTGCACTTGCTCTTTCCTTTCCGTCAGTAAATCCCTCTTCTCTGAATCCAATGATCTCAACATGCTCTTCTTTTCAGCAATCATTGTCTCCATTTCATCTTTAGATAGGTCCTGGAAATCACTTTGGTAAATCTTTGAAGACTCATTCATTCCTCTTCACCTCTAGATTTCGTTTCTTTAAATTTCCTAGAACGTTTGGCGAAAGAAGAACTGCCCCCCTCATCAACGTTTTTTTGTCCCTTGAGGAGGTCTCTGAAACCCGGCCCCAAATCTCCAAATCCATTTTCCTTCCTCTTCTCCCAATAGTCAATCGCTTTATCGCTCTGAGCAAGCAACTCCTTAGCACGGTCCAATTGGCTCCTAATTTCTCCTATCTCATCCGAGGCACTAGTCAACTTCTCATAGAGTGGTTGTGCTTTAGAAACAGCACCTATCATCAGTGAATGTGCCTTATCCGCCTTCTTGAATAATTTAGACATCTCCCTATTCTTTTCCAGATACTCCGCCATTTCCGGGTTCGAGTCCTTCCTATCTCTAACCCATTTGTCATTTTCGGAAATTAACGATCTTCTCTTCTCTAGTAGTTTCCTTTCGGATTTGTGGTCTAACGCTGATGTCTGGATCTTGTTCTCAATTTCTTCAATTTGTTCCAGCAACCTCATCTTCTTCCATTTAGGATCAAGACTGATCATTCCTCCGGATTCATTCAGTTTTTTCCTGATTCGTTTCACATCGGGAATTAGAGTGCCAGCGCTGGTCTGAAACTGATCCCTCTCGGCCTTGAATTTGGCAACCTTGTCATTGGCTTCATCGAAGGATTTCTTCATCCTATCTAGCCTGGGAGATAGTGTATCTTCTTCAGCCTCAAGATTCCTAATTACTCCCGGTAGGCTATCCTTGAGCAACATTCTCCTCTTTAGAAGGGCGGATGCAAGCTCATCCGGAGTCACCCTCATCAGTTCACTAGTGTCCATTTCTGTTCGAATCGAGCAAATGCCCCTATTATAGCCCTATGCAGAGTGTTTTTCTGCGTTTGATTCATACGATGCCCATTCGAGCCATCATACATGAAAGTGACATTGAGGAACCCAATCCTCATTTCTGTCATGGTAATTCTTCTTAAAATCCTCATTGTTCACAATGCCTCTGAACCAGGTATTCTTGATGACAAAACCCCAGAAATGCAGTCTGATACTCCTAGTAACTCTACTAATTTCACGTCTTCAGGTGGTTCTGGTCTGGTAATTTCCGGTGAGCCTGCCTATGTCGGAGATACGCTCACTGCCTCTTTGATGGTAACCAACAAAGGCAACTCCAGCGGTTCGGTATCTCTCCAAATCACACATTCCGAAAGCGAACAAATGTTTCAGGGAGAATATATCTCGATTTCCCCCGGCTCAACCAGAGAGGTTCCTACAAGCTTCATCATGGAGCTTCCGGGTACTAATGAATTCAACTGGCAACTCTCAGTTCTAGGGCAAACAGAGCATACTGACTTGGAGGGAAACCTATCTATTGAGGTCTCAACTAGTCAGATTCTCAATCTAACTACAGACTCAATTTCCTGGTCTGCATCTGAAGGGCTTCAAATTGACGTCTCCGTTTTCCTATCCGAGGGAAAGGCTCGTCCGATTCTACTAGCCCTGTCTTCTGAAGTAGCCGGAGAAACTGAGAATTTACAGGAAATCCTCCTTGAAGCAAACCCTGGACGCAGAGTGATAGATTTCTCATTAGGAAATCCAGAAACAACAGAGATTACCATTCAGGCAATTCCGGTACAATGGACGTCGTCTATCTTTTCGCAGAATATTACAACAGAATCTGTTACTGCTCCCTATATCGATCCATCATCTATCAAATTGGAAGCTATTTTCAATCCAGAAAAACCTTCTCCCGGAAGTAGAGTTTTGGTTACAATTACACTTAGTAATGTTGATGAGTATAATACTCAATCTGGCACATTGCGACTGATATCATCTTCAGAGAGAACTATTCTCGCCGAATCTACAGTCCCGTCTTTAATGCCTGGATCAGTTGTGATTACAGAAATGTCAATCTCTGAATGGATTGAGCGTGATAACGTGGATGTTGAGGTCCAATGGTCATCAGACGGTGTTATCTCGACGCGAATCTATTCAATCGAGCCAAATATCGACGACCAAGGGCTTGAGCTACCATTCGATATTTTAGCTGCAGGATACGGGATTCTCGCGGGCATCCTAATCATACTGATAGGGACGTTCTCGTGGAGAGCAGTTTCCTCTAGGACTCCCACTACCTCCAATCTAAGCCTAAGGGAGGCAAAAGAGTCACAGAGCAGTCAACTTAGAATTGAAAAGAGAGAGATTGAGTGTAGTTTTTGTGATCAGAGACTTATGGTGCCGAATGACCACGTAGGTGGGGTCAGATGCCCATCGTGCTCCATGGAGTTCATGGTTGGCGGACCAGATGAGTCAAACGAAGAAACTGAAAAACTCAATGTTGTGAAATCTTCTGATGATATACTCCATTGCCCCACATGCGATCAAGCCTTAAGAGTGCAGATTGAGAAGAGACCGATAATGTCTAGATGCCCGGTTTGCAAGACTCAGTTCATGGCTGAGTCAGAGGGGGTATAGAATGTCTGATTTTAGTGAAATAGAGGAGATGTATCTGAAGACTATGTTTGAGATTCACTCGGATAATCCCGCTGCCATCGTAAAGACCACTCAACTCGCGGACATTAAGGGAGTCAGCGCAGCATCGGTGACTGAAATGATACAACGCCTCTCGAGTCGAGACATGGTTACACACATCCCCTATCGCGGATTTAGGCTCACACCCTCTGGATTCCAACTTGCTGCAAGGATAAAGAGGAGGGAAATCCTTCTAGAGATACTTCTTACAGATTTAATCGGATTTGATGGGGATGTCCATGCAGTAGCATGTAAGATGGAACACGCAGTTGGCTCTGATCTTGAATCCACACTTGATCGTCTACTGGGGTATCCGGAGTTTTCGAGTGAAGGGAAGAAGATACCCAGTGTGGAGCGCGACTTCGAAACTATGGGCATATCGACCCTTCTTCCCCTTTCCAAGCTTCCCGTCCATTCTACTGCTACAGTGGAGATGATAATTTCTTCAGATACCGAGGCAATAACTATCAGAGACTGCGGAATAATGATCGGATCTGTTATCGAAACCTCTGCCGACTCAAGGACTTGTGATGGCGATACCCTCACTATTTCCGACTCTCTCTCTATGAGAATTCTAGCTAGAATAAACTCAATCGGTGGTTAAAACATGTCAGCAAAAGAAGAAAACTCCGATATCATTGACTTGGAGAGCGACATAGACTCGATGGTGTCGGTACTTCAGTCAGAAGCGCCACCCGCTCCTGATATCAAAGAGATTAGCAAGTCCGATGATACTCCCAGAAAATCTCATCAAAAGTCCACATTGAAGGGCCGCGAGGCCATACTCACCGGCATCGACGACTTACTAATCAGCCGCGGCGCTCGCCTGATTCTATTCATCCCAATCGTTGTTGTTATGTTGTTTGGATTGGCTCAGTCTTATCGAAGCTCTGATCCTGATTGGTGGCAAGGTGGTGTACGAGAGCTATTCCTCGATTTATCATTTTCAAAATCAGTATACCTGCTTTC
Source organism: uncultured Candidatus Poseidoniales archaeon (assembly GCA_902530535.1). GTDB lineage: Archaea > Thermoplasmatota > Poseidoniia > Poseidoniales > Thalassarchaeaceae > UBA36. The sequence continues at coordinate 64,703 of CACAAP010000001.1, read as the reverse complement.
TCTTGCTCTTATGGTAGCAGATCTACTTCTGCTATTCGTCTTGCATTACTTGCTATGGGTCACAAAGAGGATTTTCCAAATTGAGACGGAGGAAATCATCTCAACCGGCGTTACTTTCCGTAGCGCACACGGCTATAGCGAGATGAAGGCCGTCATTGACGGAGCATCAAACCAACTCAATCTCACTACAACACTGATGACCCTATCCACAATAATGCTTGGACTTGCGTTAATATTTCCATCAGAAACCGACGGAATACCGGTACTAATCGCGTTGTCCACCGGGGCACTACTTTCCGGCCATAGCGTATACATGGTTTCGAATCGACCCAGGTTCAACACGGTAGAGCCCTGGGGCCTTCTAGAAGCATTCTCCCCGCCAATGCACCCAGCCTTGCTAAACAGGCCTTTCACGGACGTAATTAGGGCTCATGTCGACCCCGTTCTAGCAGTTAGGTTCTCCAAGTATGTATCCTCTTTCAAATCAGACCTGAAGAAGGGGGTGAATATATCCGACTTGCAGGAGTACCTTCTCCTGATTTTAGACATGTATCGGTCAGGACTCATTGAGGAGGATGAGTTCCATCTTGCACTTTCCGAATTGGTTGATTCTAGGACGGTCGATCAGATCATCAATCACGAAGAACTAGGCGAAGAGACCCTCGATCGCCTACTTATGCACGCAAGGGAGCGCTGTGCGCCTTTCTTCAGGCTTAATGACAGAATGCGCATGCATCTTGGGAGTCCTTCAAATCAAGGCATTTGGTTCGACGTTGACATGGAGAATCTAACTCTAGGGCAGGCTAATCTATTTGCTTACGTCCTCAATCACACAAACGAAGTACAAGACCTGATTCTCCGCGTCCAGACGCCTGATTTCAGACCCAATGAGTGCGTCTATAGACTAAGGTCGGAACCACAAAAAGAATTACGAAGGGGAAAACCAGACTATGATAGGATTTCTTCCTCTATGTCAAAGTCCAGGATAGTCTGGCAAACGCTGATCCCTTCTTCGATGGGAGATGCTACTGTCACTGTAAGGCTCGAGGACTCGTCGGGCAATCTAATCTCTGGAAAGGTGCTGACATCCCAGGTTCGCTCTGACTTATTCACTAGATTGAGAATGACTACCGGAGCAGTATTCATGTTTGGAGCTGCTCTGGCAGTTATTTCTCCTATTCTTCCTTTCGCAGCAAGGTTATTCGGCCTTTAGGTCTCTTCAATAAGGGGAAACTAGTCGGAATTGCATGGAGAATGACGACAAGGGTTCTGACGACCTAAGGACAAGGCTCCATGCCATGGAATCAAAACTTAGCAGAATTAGGGGCCAAAGAGACTCTCACAACGATTCTGCGAGGAGTGCTGCAGAGCAGAGGAACTCTGCTCACGAGAAGAGGAAGGAAGTCCACGAAACAATATCCGCAAAGATGGACGAACAAAAGAAAGTCAGGGCTCAGGCCAAGCTTCACCAAGCCAGTAGGGATGAGATTCAGCAGAGTATTAGGGAGGTCATCGCCCGAAAGAAGGGGACGAAGGGACAGGGTCCTGGAAAGTCCGTAGTCATACAGCTATCCGAGACAGTTGGCGAGATAGAGAGGATCGAGGATCGAATCATGACGGATGGCGCGTTGACTCTGGAAAAAGAGAATTCGATGATCAAGAAGCTGAGGTCTTTGATTTCTAGAAGGGATGAACTAATCCCTCATGTCGAGCAGCAGAGGATAATATCAATCGATTTGAGCGACATGGACGAGTCAATTCAGAGGTTGAGAGCGGAGGCCGATAATGAACACAAACTAATGCTCGAACAGAATTCTCTAGCCGACGAGATTTGGAATGAAATAAAGCCGATGTTCGAGGAGCGTGACTTCCTCAGAGGCGAAGGAGACAGGATGCATGCACTTTTCATTCATGAAAGAGGAAAGGCAGACGAGACTCACGCATCCCTGGTAGAAATGCTATCCAAGGTCAATGAGATCAGGGACAAGCTCCATTCTCAGCACAAGCAGAGAGAGAAGATGGTACGAGATCACAACAAATCCGTCAGGCAGGCCCTAAGGGGGCCCGATCAGAACGAAGAATTGGCAGACTCCCTAGCTGACATACTTCTGGAAGGGAAATCAGTCACCTTTGGAGGCTTGGTTTCTAGCGAGGGTGAATCACAACAAGTTGAAGATAAATCAGCATCAAAGCGGAAATCAAGGAGACTAGGTACTTCCCGTGGCGGAAAGCGCTAATCACCATCCCCGTTCGTCGAGCCTGACTTCCAGGCTATCTATTTCTAGTCCGGGCATAGCTTCTCCAACCATTTCAGAAGCTTCTGCAACTACTTGCGAATCTTCGAAGTGATGAGTTGCTAGAACTATCGCTTCCGCCGTTCTTGTAGGGTCAGAGCTCTTGAAGATGCCAGATCCGACAAAAACACCATCCATGCCATGACTCATCATCAGGGCCGCATCCGAGGGCGTTGCAATACCACCAGCAGAGAAAGTTACCACAGGTAGTCTACCTAGATCAATTACCTCTTCGAGAACGCTCGCAAGATCCTTTCTTATGGAGTCAATTTCTCCAAACGGAGTTTTCCCCACTTTCGCACCAATCTCTGAGTTTTCTTCCAGCCTCCTGTATCCTTCCAGAATCTTCTCTACAATATCGGCTCTTGAATCTGAGTCAGCATTACTGGAGGTCTCAATTTCCGCCTCAAGCAATCGAGCATGCTTGACTGCACTGACAACATTTCCTGTGCCTGCCTCCCCCTTGGTTCTGATCATTGCGGCCCCCTCGGCAATCCTCCTAACTGCCTCACCTAGGCTGGTACAACCGCAAACAAAGGGGATCGTGAAATCGCTCTTTGCTATATGGTAGAACGGATCAGCAGGAGTCAAAACCTCGGATTCATCTATCATGTCGACACCCAGGGACTCTAGTACTCTGGCCTCTTCATCATGTCCAATTCTCGCCTTGGCCATGACTGGTATGCTCGTGGTCTCCATGATTTCTTTAATCAGTTGAGGGTGACTCATCCTCGCAACTCCACCCGAAGATCGGATATCGGCAGGGACTCGTTCCAGGGCCATCACAGATACTGCTCCTGAGTCTTCTGCAACGTGAGCCTGCTCTGCCGTGACTACATCCATAACTACTCCTCCCTCTTGCATCTTTGCGAAACCCCTCTTGAGGAGCTCAGTACCATGCCTCATTTCGCCTAGATCAACCCTCTTCTTCATGTCCATCCCTCTTAGTCGATATTCAAGAACCTATGTAGTGGACCGTGACTACTGGTCGGCTAGAACAGGAGAGTCTCCTTCTGCGATGGGGAGCTCAGGGGCCTCTTCCTCATTTTTATCTAGCCACGACATTTCTTCCTCTGGTATGTCGGTATCGGCGTAGATTGCCTCTGCTGGACACTCGGGAATGCAAGCCGCGCAGTCTATGCACTCATCCGGATCAATGACGAGATATTCTTCGGCTTCCCTAAAGGCTTCAACTGGGCAAACATGGACGCAGTCTTGATACTTGCATCGAACGCATGCACTAGTCACAACGTGAGTCATACCGTGCATTAAGGCCAGTTATCAGCATATGAATACTTGTATGATTTTCAAATGAGGCCTTCGAAAATACTCCTGGCTACTTCATATGCCGATTGACCAGGATAAACCTCCAACTTGAATCTCCCCTTCGCAACCATTGTATCCTTGTCTAGAGTTACTTCCCCCTTCCCTCTAGACAGTGCAGCTAAATCTATCCTCAAGTGAAGGAACTTGTCTTCGTCTATCCTGGACTCCACTCCCGAGTCTAGGATCCCCTCGATAGAAACTCTCTCCAATCTACCCAGTGAGAACATTGATTGCTTCGCAGTCATACTTGCTGAGATTGTGTACATAGGAGCCCCTAGAGTGGATTTTTCCTTTTGTGTAGATATTCTGACTCCATCCCCACACAACCAGGCTAATGAGTCCTCAATAACCCGAATATCGTCTACCGCACTAGCGTGAACTCTCCACTCTCCTCGATGCACACTCATGTCTTCGCCTATCCGGAACATGTCTTGAATGCCACCCATTCAAGAAACAATTCGTAGCACTCCGTTCAAATACTGGTTGTAGTTCGCACGGCTCGCAAACGGGGCAGCCCCCGGATTATGGAGACAATTCAATGGCCAAAGGCGCATCGGCTAGAGCAGCGGCTCGCAGGCAGAAAGACAAGTGGAAGGCCAAGAGATGGTACTCGATAAGAGCCCCTAGAAACCCATGGTCCTTCAAGGTGATAGGGGAAACCCTGGCAGAGGAGGAGGCGTTGCTAATAGGGCGTCCCTACGAGATAATGCAGAACGAACTTGATGGTGACTTCACCAAGATGCATGTCAAACTCAAGTTTAGGATATCTGATGTGGTCGGCAACGACGCAATAACCGAGTTCATTGGTCATGACGTTATGAAGGACTTTGTAAGGCGCCAGATCAGGAGAGACAGGGGAAAGATAGATGATACAATAGATGTGGTTACCGATGACGGCTTCTTCGTTCGAATCAAGCCATTCATCGTGACCCGATCTAGCGTAAAGGCCAGTCAGAAGAGCGAGACTCGCAGCGTAGCTAGAGACGTAGTACTGAAGTTCTGCGCGCAGTCTACTTGGATTAATGTCCAGAAGGCACTCATGGACGGTTCGTTAGAGGAGAGCGTATCTACTGCAATCTCCAAGATTCAACCGGTAAGAGCAGTATTCTTCAGGAGAAGTCAGCTTATTCAGGAAGGTGTAGTGGTGGATGATGGCCCGACTCTGGAGGAAATTAAGGCTGAGGAGAAGGAAGCCAAGGAAACCCACGAATCTCTCGATGAAACCCAAGAATCCCTTGACTCAACAGAGACCGAAGACAATGAGGTTACGACTGATGCTCAGGCCGGAGATGAAGCCCCTCCAAAGGTGGAGGATACATCAGAAGACGCACAACCAGATTTTGGATCTATGACCGTAGCACAACTAAAGGAACTGCTGAAGAAAGAAGGCCTACCTGTCTCCGGCAAGAAGGCAGACCTGATAGCACGACTCACGGAGTGAGGAGATGAACCGCATAGCGGTGCTGTGCGGAACTGGCATGAGTGCTTTCTCCACGGCCCTGTCATCCTCCGTAGAAGCAACTTCGGAGCTAATTGTCGTCGAATCCGAATGGGGAGAAGTCCCCATAAACGTAGTCAGTACGGCCAATGCGGATGTATTTGTCATAGACAGGCACCACTCTCCTGGAGAATCAAGAACCCCGCCACATGCTATCGAACATAGGGCAAACGTCCATGCTGCATCGAGTTGCAAACCGGATTTGTTGGTCAGCGTCAACTCTGTTGGCTCAATGATTGAAACTATGCCTCCGGGGACAATAGGGGTCGGCAGTGGTATGCTGGACCTCTCAGAAAAGCCATGGACTTTCCACGACGAGGATGCGTTTCATTCCGATAGAACCAACCCATTCGACGACCTCTACTCAGAAATTTGCGCGCAAACTCTGACTGTCAAACAAGGAAGCGCCCCACCAAGGGTAGTGGTGGCCCAGTGCATCGGACCCCAATTCGAGAGTCCCCACGAGATAGATGCACTAGAGAGACTAGGGGCCAATGTGGTAGGTATGACTCTTGGTCCCGAGCAGAGGTTGGTATCCGAGACAGGCATTCCTCACGTGTCATTGCTCTGTTCTTCTAACTGGGCTGCAGGACGGACTCCGGGCGAACCCGATGCGGAGATAGACCACGAATCGGTCGATTCAATGGCATCAAATATGCGTGATTTGGTGTCTCATTGCATTATTGCACTGCTAAGTGGAGAATTATGAAATCACTACCTTGATGGTCCCCTAGCGTGTAGCAGAACCATGTCCAGAAGGCTGAGCGTTGATGATTGGTTGAGTGTAGAGCATTCCGATATTCCCGATGGATCATGGCTTACCATGATGTCCAGAGTTGCCAGTTTCCACCACAAGCACCGATTCTCATCCGAAGAGAACCATGGTCACGATATGGGATTCCGCATCGCATTGACTGTAGAGGAGCTTGGCGAACTCTCAGCTGCAATCACCAAGGGCAAGCCAGACGAGGAGGCAGCCGAGGAGCTAGCAGACCTACTCATCCTCCTCCTAGGGCACTCGCTTGCCATGGAAGTGGATCTAGAAGGTGAGTTCCACAAGAAGATGGACAGGGTGATGACGAGGAAGGCCCGTACGGGCAAGCTCGGCATCAGGGTTACAGAGTACTCAGATGATTAACAATAACAGATAAGAACGAAAGCAGGTCGGGGGGGACCCCCCGATCTGTACACGAAACACCGTCGAGAGTATCCTCTCAATTGAAGAATTCAGTCTGGATTTCTAGGATGTCTGTCCTTGAATCTGCAGTTGAGTAAGCTTCCAATGGCTCCCTGTTCAAATCCAAGAATTGATTTCCGAAAGGGAATGGCTCCACAACAGCCCTCGCTTGCTCCCATAGTCCTAAAATGGCTAATGAGGCTCCAAGAGCCTCTGCAGACGAGAGCCTCCCCACCTTGCCCCAAGAAACTGGATTCGCAGCAAGCAGCAACGGCAGAATCCTCCCTTCCAGTCTGGTTCTACCGTCAATCAAATCTAGAGACTCCTCTATATGTTTCCACGAGCAGTCAAGCACTACAATCGAACCGCCCAACGAAATTAGGCCACCATCTTCTGGAGCTAGTACAGTCTTAGCACGAGGGTCCAACAAGTACCCTCTCCTGGGTGCAGAATTAGCCGATTCATGGAGATTTATCAGACCACTCTGATGCAACTTTCTAGATGTGCACTTCTTCGGATCATCCTGATCTAGATGAATAACATGTAGGGGTACGCTTTGCACGATACTATCTCCTGGAACGAGAACCAGATCTAGAAACTCCAAATCGATGACGCTTCTTCTTTTCAGGCCTTTTCCTAGTCTTGTTCGCTACGTCATTCTTAGCATCAGAGATGGTCATTTGACTCGATGACTCATTTGCCACCATGGTATTGCTTCTTGATATGGCTTCTACGAAAAGCGAAATCCCCAAAGACCTCTCGAATTTTTCCAAAGTGGAATCGGTTGGCCTATTCCCATTCTCCGCCTTCTGGATTACTCCTATCTTGACATTCATGATTCTCGCTAAATCTTCCTGCGACAAGCCCTTGATTTTCCTGCCATTCCTTATTCTCGCATGAAAATCTCCTGCAAGCTCCGTTGCATCCTTGGTCATGATGTCTATTCCTGAAACCCCCTTGCCGGTCACCAGGCTCGATTGCTCATTATTCTGGATTACCTTCGTCGGCCTTTGCTCTACTACCAATCCCATCGAAGCTATGCATCCAGAGCAGCATTCCAGAACGGATTGCGATACCTTTGCCCTCCTAGTGCCCACTCCTTCCTTTCCGCAGAGCTCGCAAGCACCCATGCTATAGCGAGGCATGAGGGCAACATGAGGGCTTCGTAGGGGTCATAAGTATCCTCTTTGTGTCAGAACCATGTCTTCAGAGGCCGGTGAGCCTAGCTCGGACGACAATATACTGGAAAAAGGCGATCCAAACAGAGCCGCTCTAGACCGCCTCACTAAGGACTATCAGGATCTCTCTGAGAAGGCACAACAGTTGTTGACGGAGAAGCTATTCCTGGAGAACGAGATGAACCAACTGAAGAAGCGCTCAAACAGACTCGAGGAGGAACTCAGCAACATTCGAACTCCTCCATTAATTGTCGGCTTCATCCAGGACGTAGTAGATGAGCAGGCCATTGTCAGAAGCTCAAATGGCACAGTATTCCTAGTCTCTGTGAATCGTCGTCTGGATAGGTCGAAAATAAAACCCGGAACTAGAGTAGCACTCAATCAGGATACTCTTTCCGTGGTCGAGATACTCGCTGACTCCTGGGACCCTCTGGTTAGCAATACCGAGATTATCGACACTCCCGACGTCCCTTATTCCTCTATAGGGGGTTTAGAGCCTCAGATCAAGGAGCTCAAAGAAGCAATCGAGCTACCGTTCGAAAATCCGAAGGCGTTCTCCGACATGGGAATTGAGCCGCCCAAGGGAGTTCTTCTGACAGGTCCGCCTGGGACAGGTAAGACCATGCTAGCGAAGGCCGTCGCCAACTCTACGAACGCTACTTTCCTAGGTCTAGTAGGAGCGGAACTAGCCCAGAAGTACATAGGAGAAGGAGGCAGGATGGTCAGAGAACTATTCGAGATGGCAAGACAAAAGTCGCCTTCCATCATCTTCATAGACGAGATAGACTCAATTGGCTCAAAGAGACTCGATGTTTCCACGTCAGGCGATCGCGAAGTTCAAAGGACGCTGATGCAGCTGCTGTCAGAGATAGACGGTTTCGACAGTCTGGACGACGTGAAGGTGATTGCTGCCACAAATCGTCCTGAACTTCTGGATGCAGCTTTGCTTAGACCAGGAAGGTTTGACAGGATCATCAAGATACCGCTACCCGAAGTAGATGCTCGAGAGGCGATTTTCCGAGTTCATTGCGGTGAAATGCCTAAGGGAACGGGTGTCGATGACCGCAAACTAGCATCTATGACTGAGGGATTCAGTGGTGCGGAAATCAAGTCTGCCGTCTTGGAAGCAGGAATCTCAGCCATTTCGGATAACAGGAAATCCGTAAACAAAGAGGATTTTGTTCTAGCAATTAAGAAGGTACAAGATAACAGGAAGACCCCCAATGACTCAAACTCTGAGGGAATATACACCTAAGGAAAGGTCTTGATGAAGAGGCCCTCCCGATACACATGGCTCAACTTGTAGAGTGTGTACCAAATTTCAGTGAGGGCAAGGACCAGCAGATTATCGACCAGATTACACAACCTATTCTCGATGAGATGGGAGTCCACCTGCTGGATGTAGATATGGGCGCAGATTTCAACAGGACGGTAGTCACGATCGTGGGCGAGCCAGAACAGGTACTCAAAACAGTGATCGAGTGTACTAGAATCGCGACCAGCATAATAGACATGAGCAAGCACACGGGTGAGCACGCTAGGATGGGAGCTGTGGATGTAGTCCCATTCATCCCGATATCCGGAATTTCAATGGAACAGTGTGTTAATCTCTCAAAGAGATATGCCGAGTCAGTCTCCCACGAACTGGATCTTCCCATTTACCTATATGCGGAGGCCGCTACAAATCCAAATAGAGTAAGTCTTCCAAATATTAGAAGAGGCGAATATGAAGGATTTGAAGAAAAAATTTCAGATCCTGATTGGGCTCCAGACTTTGGCCCTTCCTCATTCAATTCCAGAATGGGAGTCACGGCTACGGGAGCCCGTCAAATTCTCATTGCTTACAATCTCAATCTTGATTCCGATGATAAGGCCAAAGCAAATACTATTGCCTCATCGATAAGGACTAGCGGATCACTGGTTAAAGACGAACAAGGACAGAAAATCATCGGTGAAGATGGCAAGCCTCTTAGAAAACCCGGTCTCTTCAAATCACTACAGGCTGCCGGTTGGATGTACGATGAATCTACAGCACAAGTATCCATGAATCTACTAGATTTCTCTGTAACCGGACTTCACGATGTCACGGAGGCAATCAGGAAGGAGGCCTCCATTATGGGACTTAACGTAACAGCAGGCGAGCTGGTGGGTTTAGTGCCGCTAGAAGCAATGCTTTCTGCAGGGAGATTCTACATCGACGATGATTCCATAGTCGATGAAAAAGTGCTTGTACAAAAAGCCATATCTGGCCTAATGCTAGACATGCTAGATGACTTCGAGCCAGAGTCAAGCATAATCGAATGGGCAATCAAAAAGGTGATTTGATGAACGAGGGTTACATGGATGTTCTAAGGTCTATAGCCAGTTCAGAACCAACGCCTGGGGGCGGCTCGGTCGCAGCGCTCTCCTTGGCTCACGCACACTCATTGTCGTTGATGGTGGCGAGACTGACGTTGGCGAAGGAGAAGTGGATAGAAGGTCACGATGCCGCAAAGGCTTCGATAGAACTATCAGAACCGGCTTTGGAAGAGGCAATTCTTCTGGCTATCTCAGACTCTGAAGCATTCGAATCAGTTATGTCTGCATACCGCCTACCTAAGGAATCAGAAGACGAGAAAAAACAACGATCTGAGGAAATAAGGAACGCCACCATTGGGGCTGCATTGGCACCACTCAATACTGCATCGAGCGCTCAAAAACTACTATCCAATCTCGAAAAACAATCCGCTTCTTGCAACCCCAATGCACTTACTGACCTGGCCTCTGCTTCCGAGATGGCTCTTTCAGCGGCGAAGATTGCATCATTGAACGTTAGAATCAATTTGGAGTACATCGAAGGGGAAGATGTGGACTTACTCACTTCGAAGATAAACACAGCCGTTGAGCAGTCGATAAAATCAGCAAATATTGTAGCATTGATGGTTAACAAAAGGTTGGAGTGGTAATGTCGGCCGGAAACCATGAGAAATATGGAATTCCAGAATCTCTGCCTCCAAAAAGGGATACGGACGATTCAGTTCCGCATGCTCCGGTTAGGCCTCAGATTCTCACTCAAAAAGAGAGAAGGCTAGCAGTTGAGAACTCACTTAGATACTTCCCAGAGAAATGGCACAAGGAACTTGCTACAGATTTTCTCGAGGAACTGGATAGTCTTGGTCACATATACATGCACAGATTCAGACCAGACCATGAAATCCGCTCAAGATCTATCCACGAATACAAGTCCAATAGTAAGAGTGCCGCTGCAATAATGCTGATGATTCAGAACAACCTCGACCCAAAAGTCGCTCAATACCCCCACGAACTGATAACTTACGGTGGAAACGGCTCCGTATTCCAGAATTGGGCTCAGTACCTCGTGACAATGGAGTACCTATCCAAAATGGAGGAAGACCAGACATTGGTGATGTATTCGGGACACCCCCTGGGGCTATTCCCATCATCATCAGAATCCCCGCGAGTAGTTATTACAAATGGCATGGTCATACCAAACCATTCTTCACAGCAAGACTACGAGAGAATGAATGCATTAGGAGTGTCCCAGTTTGGGCAGATGACAGCTGGATCTTACATGTATATCGGCCCTCAGGGAATCGTTCACGGCACTACAATTACGATACTTAACGCTGCTAGGAAATACCTCGGTAAGACATCTGAGAGTGGCCTCGGAGGGGTCCTCTATGTGACTTCTGGATTAGGAGGGATGTCTGGCGCTCAGGCTAAGGCTGCAGTCATTGCCGGAGCCGTCTGTATCATTGCTGAGATAGATCCAACCCCTGCTAGAAAGCGTCACACTCAGGGCTGGTTAACTGAGTTATTCGATGACCTTGATGAACTTTGCAATAGAGCCGAGACAGCAGTCGCTAATTCGGAAGCGGTATCGTTGGGATACCTAGGAAACATTGTCGACTTGCTGGAGTATCTTATAGAGAGGGGAATCACCCCCGATTTAGCCAGCGATCAGACAAGTCTACACAACCCCTGGCTCGGTGGATATATGCCGGCAGGCATTTCATTCGAAGATGGCATTTCTCTACTAAGCTCAGATCCCAAAAAATTCAGAGGATTAGTTCAATCCTCTCTGAATAGGCACGTCAATGCTGTAAACAATCTATCTGAGATGGGAACCAGGTTCTGGGACTATGGGAACGCTTTCTTACTTGAATCTGGAAGAGCCGATGCTGAGGTATTCTCAGAAGACGGCTCATTCAGATACCCCTCATATGTTGAGGATATAATGGGGCCGATGTGCTTCGACTACGGCTTCGGTCCTTTCAGATGGGTCTGTACTTCCGGCAACAAACAGGATCTCGCAACGACTGACGAAATAGCACAGGAGGTACTGGAAGTCCTTGCTTCTCGATGTCCTGAAGAAATTCGAACGCAGTACTTGGATAATATCAAGTGGATTTCTGAAGCAGAAAAACACGATCTGGTAGTGGGAAGTATGGCAAGGATATTGTACGCGGATGAGGAAGGCCGTAGGCAAATCGCCCTCCGCTTCAATGAGGCCATTTCTGAAGGTTTGATCACCGCACCGATAGTACTAGGACGTGATCACCACGATGTAGCCGGTACGGACAGTCCATACAGAGAAACAGCTAATATCTACGACGGGTCGATGTTTACTGCAGATATGGCAGTACACAACTTCGTTGGAGACTCATTCAGAGGAGCCACATGGGTCAGCCTGCATAACGGTGGAGGAGTCGGTTGGGGAGAGGTAGTCAACGGAGGCTTCGGCATGGTAATAGATGGGTCAGTAGTTTCTGAGAGAAATATAGACTCGATGATTTCATGGGACGTGAATAATGGAATTGCAAGGAGGTCATGGGCTAGGAATGCCGGGGCAACCTTCGCCATTACCAAGGCCATGGAAAAAGACTCCAAACTGGACGTGACCTTACCAAAATTAGTGGATTCCATCATCCTTGATGACCTGTTTGAAAAGACTCGATGACTCTATTTGACAGACCGCTACGCCAGATGCATGGAAACGGTTGTCATTGATGGAGATAATCTAACTCTTGAGATGGTCAAGGCCGTATCACTGGGCTCCATGGAAGTATCTCTTTCATCTGATTCAAGAGAGAGGATGCAGGCTTCTAGAAAGGCCGTAGAAGACATCTTGGACTCAGGAGAAGTTGTTTACGGGATAAATACAGGATTCGGGGCGCTTTCATCTGTCCGCATAGAAGAAAGCGAGTTAGAGCAACTACAATCCAATCTCGTGAGAAGTCATGCATGTGGAATTGGCGAAACAATGGACCCGGATATTGTTCTAATGATGATGACTATTCGGGCAAACTCTCTTGCAAAGGGAGTATCTGGAATCAGGCCATCTGTCGTGGACACCCTTCTTGGGATGGTTAACTCAAGAATAGCACCATCAATACCCAGAATAGGATCATTAGGAGCTTCAGGAGACTTAGCTCCACTCTCCCATATGACAATGGGAATGATGGGCGAGGGCGAGTGCCTCGTGCAAGTCGCTGGCAAATGGGTCTCCAAGGATTCCCGAACCGCATTAGAGGAAGCAGGATTGGAACCAGTTAAACTGCAGGCAAAGGAGGGACTCTCCCTGATTAATGGGACAAGCCAAATGTGTGCATACCTCACACAAACTGTACTAAACATGGAGATCTTGTGTCTCACTGCAGACGCCTCCATCGCATGTTCAGTGGAGGCAATTAGAGGTTCTCACAAGCCGTTCGATAGGAGAGTACACGATTCTAGACCGCAAGTCGGACAATCAATCTCAGCCGCTAGAATTTCTGCATTCCTTTCTCAGTCAAACATTGAAATTTCCCATGAGAACTGTGAAAGGGTGCAAGACGCCTACTCATTTCGATGCGCCCCTCAGGTCCACGGACCAGTTGTGGATCTGACAAGGGAAACCAGGAGAATTCTAGAGATAGAAATCAACAGCGCTACTGACAACCCTCTAGTGTTTGTCGAGGATAACGGGGCATCAATAATCAGCGGGGGCAATTTCCATGGCCAAAACCTGGCTCTAGCCAGTGACGCCATTGCCGTAGCTTGCCACGAGCTTGCTAGTATTTCTGAAAGAAGGATTAATCAGATCCTTGACCCAAATTGGAGTGGACAGAAAGCCTTCCTCGCCGGCAATGAGGGATTAGAAAGCGGACTAATGATTGTTCAGTACGTAGCAGCGGCAATCATATCGGAACTACATATTCTCTCCAGTCCAGCTACAATTAGCAATGTCCCTGTTAGCATGGGCAAGGAAGATCACGTTTCAATGGGCGCCACGGGAGCACATAGGTCACTACAATCGTCAATTCTATTGTCCCAGGTTTTAGCGAATGAATTCATCTGCTCTACAGAGGCCATAGAGGACATAGAAGAATCCCCAGGGATAGGGGTCAGAAAGCTAGTCAGTTGGGTCCGTTCCCATGTCGATAGACTGGATGGTGACAGATCGATGACAAGTGAATGCGAACAACTATCAGAATCGATTCTAGACGGTGGATTAACTGAAATTTTCGGGTGAATAAATGCAAGAAAAATTGCACATGAATCAACATCCTGGAACCGATCCTCCACCATTCACTACCAGGATTGTAGGGAAGGATGGGAACTCTCTTCTATTGGAGGAAACTTACTGCTATCCAAGGGGGGGTGGGCAGCCAGGAGATACTGGGGAGATTACATCAATAGAAGGCGATTCATGCAACATGAACGAGGTACTGCCAGGAGAAATGACCCTGCATCCCGTTGACGATGCCTCCATATTCATAGACGGTCAAGAAGTTATTTGCACCATAGATCGAAATCGAAGGAATGTACTCACGCTCATGCACACCGCACAGCATATCTTCTCTGCAATATCTGAAGATATCTGGGGGGCTGAAACCGTGGGAAACCAAATTGGAGTAGAAAGCTCCAGAGTAGACCTGCTATTCGATGACAAAGACGTTTTCGATCCGGATATCATAATCGACGAAGTAAATTCTATCCTTAATTCCAATATTCCAGTGAACATCCATGAATGGGACAGGGAGAAAATAATGTCTCACGAGAAAATGAGGCATACAAAGTTCATGCACAGGATTCCAGATTCAATCACACACCTTAGAGTCGTTGAAATCGAAGATATCGATCTGTGCCCCTGTGCTGGAACACACGCTTCTAACACGTCTATGATACCCAAGGTGAAGTTCATCTCAAAGAAGAACAAGGGAAAGGGCAGATTGAGAATTTCATACGAATTTGATAAATAAATTTAGTAGTATCGATTCTATTGGTGGGCTCGGCAGGAATTGAACCTGCGATCTTCGCCATGTCAAGGCGACGTCATAACCCCTAGACCACGAGCCCGGCTCTCCTTCGAATTGAAACACACACAAGAATGATTCTGATGCCTCATGAGACAATTTTTGAGATTCTTCCATCACAACCTGAAATTGAACATCTCCCTGCAACCCTGGTTCTGCCATTACTCATCTTGATCAACTCTGGTCCGGAGACTCTTACGTAGCTCTTACATTTCATGCAGAATCCACTATGCTCCGATGCCATATGGTGTGGTAGTCATTCAAGTATTCAATTTTTGATATAGTAGGGGTTATTTGGTTAAATTTTATATTTTTTCACAAATCGCTATACTGAGAGCATATTATCGCAAATATAGTAAAAAAGAATTCTGATAACCTATGTTATCGGCACAATATCAGGCGATATTTTTGCGTGATTACGTAATTTTCTGAGGAAAGAATCTAGAAAATATGATTTTATTAGAATAGTCGTATAGATATTATTATTATTCACTGTTAGTATCCATAAGTCTTGTTCGAGTTTACAATAATGCCATTTTTGATCGTATCTCTGACAGGTGAAGATCCCGGAGTCTGACACCATGAGTCTGCAGAAGAAGACCAGAGGACATTCATGTCTGCAATGCTTCCTTCTGATATAACTCCTCGTGGCTCCTCTTCATCAAACATTGTTGTTGCGGGGTTCCTAGTGACTGCAACTAAACTTGCTATGGGATCAACCCCTAATCTGTGCGTTACGAAACTTCCAATCAATGGAAGTGAGGTAATCGGACAATTTGGATTAAAGTCAGTGGCTATGGAAAAAGGCCAATCTTCAGTAATGCACTTTTTTATCGGTAACTCTAGACTCTTTCCCAGGACATAGGGTGTTCCGGGAAGAAATGTTTGCACTGTTCCGGATTCCGCTGCACTGACTCTAGAATCATCGTTCGAACATGCAACGTGATCAGCGCTAACCGATCCAAGCTCAGCAGCCAGAGCGAGACCCCCACTATCTACGAATTCATCCACATGCAATCTCGATTTCATCCCATAGTCCTTCGAGGCCTTGACTATATCTTCTGTCTGCTCGTTAGTGAACCAGCCTTGTTCACAGAATACATCTACCCATCTTGCCAGAGAGAGCTCGGAAATTACAGGTAGTTGATCAGAAATTAGGTGCTCAACATAA
This sequence comes from uncultured Candidatus Poseidoniales archaeon, assembly GCA_902530535.1. GTDB lineage: Archaea > Thermoplasmatota > Poseidoniia > Poseidoniales > Thalassarchaeaceae > UBA36. The sequence continues at coordinate 48,761 of CACAAP010000001.1, read as the reverse complement.
TCCTCCCTCCCCATCTCTGGGGGGAAATCATGTGCACCCAGCCATGTTGCCCTTATGTCTATAGCAGTGGAACGATCTATTTCAGAAATTGCCTCTAATAATTTTACTTCAGAATCCAAGTCCAATCCATACCCGCTCTTCGCCTCCAAGGTTGTCGTTCCATTACGCATACATTCCTGCACACGAGATATTCCACTAGCTACCAGGTTTCGTTTAGGCGTACTTCTGGTATGGCTTACCGTCTTCATTATCCCCCCTCCAGATTGGGCGATTTCCCGATATGTCTTACCCCTCAATCTCATGGCAAGCTCGTTTGTCCTATCTCCAGACCATGGCAGGTGGGTGTGACTGTCAACAAAACCAGGTACTACTGACATCTCCCCGATATCTATCACTTCTACATCCGTACTTGCGCTATTTGTACGGTACCAGGGTGCAAACTCTGACAAAACCTCATCGGAAGGGGCTATTTTCTGAACAATTCCGCCACTGATCATTATAGCCATACCTGCAGGATGAACCAGTGACTCTCTGTCGAGTAGCCTCTCCCCAGAAAGGGGGTCCTCATCGTCTCCAGTAGAAAGGTGTGCTATCTCTCCACAGTTGTGTAAGATAGTCCTCATGATGGGTCCAAATTCCGATAGTTGAAAGAACTCCCGCTCGTCCGGGGTTCGTGGACGGCATTATTTTAGGAATAGAAAGCACCGCCCACACCTTCTCTTTTGGAAGAGTGAGCACCTCTGGCGAACTATTCCCTTCATTTTCATCCCTTTATCGTCCAGAGGAGGGGGGGATACATCCAAGAGAAGCCGCTGATCATCATTCTGAGACCACATCCCTATTGTTAGAGAGGCTGTCTAGCTCTGAAGATTTTTCTTGGGATTCAATTATTGCAGTAGCCTTCAGTCAAGGTCCAGGTTTAGGACCATGCCTTCGTGTCGGTGCATCTGTGGCTAGAACTCTATCTACGAGACTCTCTGTACCACTATTAGGGGTCAATCACTGCGTTGCTCATATAGAGGTAGGTAGAAACCAAACTGGTTGCAAAGACCCTGTTTTGCTATATGTCAGTGGCGGGAATACGCAAGTAATCGCTAGAGCGGACGGAAGGTATAGAGTTCTAGGAGAAACACTTGACATTGGAATTGGAAATATGCTAGACAAATTCGCCAGAACTCAGGGCATCCCATTCCCGGGCGGGCCCGAAATTGAAAAATTATCAAATGAGTTTTCTGAGAAAGGTGATACCAGTCTCGATGATGTATTATTGCCATATGGGGTTCACGGAATGGATTTGGCATTCTCGGGGATGCTTACATCAGCGGTACAGAAAGTTGCCGAGGGCAAGTCCCTGGGAGAAGTTTGTTGGTCTCTCCAGGAACATTCATTCGCGACTTGCGTAGAAGTAGCCGAGAGGGCATTAGCGCATACGGGCAAGGATGAGCTTTTGCTCGGTGGAGGAGTTGCCTGTAATGAGCGACTTAGAAAAATGAGTAAAATGATGTGTGAAGATAGAGGTGCAGAATGTTTCTGGCCCGATAAGCCATACTGTATTGATAACGGCACTATGATTGCCGAGTTGGGGCGTAGAATGTTTGAATGTGGATTAGAAACAGAACTAATGGACAGTGGAATCGACCCATCACTTAGAACCGATAACACCGCAGTAGTTTGGTCATGATAGTCGCGAACTCTTATGAGAGTCCTTAGGGCCGGTGGAATGAGGGTTGATTACACAGTGCAGAGGAGAAGGAGGAAGAAGGCAGCACCGAAGAACATCTTCGGAGCAACTTCACAGACATCTTCTAAGGCAAAATCAGGTAGTATTTCTAAACCAAAATCGCCCAAACCTAGGTCACCAAGAGCAGCCCCCCCATCTGCACCTGGTTCTAGGCCCAAACCCGTGCCAAAGCCAAAACCTTCTACAATTAAGCAAGTTAAGCAGGATCAACAAACTGATTCCGTAGAGGCAGAAGAGCAATCAGCTGATCCTCAAATTACAGAGCCTGAGGAAACAATACTAGAGAGCCAGATTCTGGCTGTAAAAAAAGTTGAAGAGATATCTCAGGAGAAAAAATCAACGAAGTCGAAAAAGAAGTCTGCTGAAATTACAACCAAAGTGGAACCTAAGGTCGAAGACTCCGGTAAAAGTCTGAAGGCTAGGCAGATAATTGAAGATAGCATACTAAGGGCCTCACTTGCAGCAGAGAAAGAAAAAACAAGTAGTATTTCCAAGAAAAGCCCATCGGAAACTAAAACCGAGCCTAAGAAACCTCAGAAAAAATTCCGTAGCAAGACATCATCATATCAGCCTGCCAACCGTGCTCGAAGACTGGATAGAAGCAGACACATGGAGTACAAGTATGAGATGCGAGGGCTCCTTGTAGAAATTGGTGTCTCAGAGGAGTTTCGTTCAAATCTCTTAGCGACAATATGGGCCAGAGGTGAGAGGCAGACTACCAAGGAGGCCAAGGATTTCCTGCAGGAGAAGCTAGATGAGGGCATCATAGATGATAACCAAATGAAATCTTTAGAGAGTGTCGTGGACGGTTATACAATCCGACGGTAGCCTGAGAATGGTTCTTGGGATGTCACCACTTGGCATATCCATGTCAACAATCGACGCTTCTGATTATTCCTCCAATCCGGGCTCTTCAGGAGATCCACCATATAGGAGGGGCATCCATCCTGGAATGTATGCCGATAGACTATGGACAATGAGGCAGTATGCTGGTTTTTCGTCACCCAGTGAGACTAATTCTCGATTTAGAAGACTCCTCGAAAATGGACAAACAGGACTATCAGTAGCATTTGATTTACCCACACAATTAGGCTTGGACTCAGATGACCCACTTTCCTCAGGGGAGGTTGGTAAGGTAGGGGTTGCAATAGACTCAATTCACGACATGAGGCAGCTATTCGAAGATATAGAAATGTCTTCAATATCCACCTCCATGACAATCAATGCTCCAGCAACTACGCTACTCGCCCTATACGTATCAGTGGCAGAAGAGAAGGGAATTCCAAGCTCTGATCTTTCTGGAACAGTTCAGAATGACATCCTGAAAGAATACATTTCTAGGGGGTTGTACATTTTCCCCCCCGATCCATCCATACGCTTGACTACGGACTTAATTGCATGGTGCGCCTCAAATGCCCCCAGATGGAATACAATTTCAATTAGCGGATATCATATGAGAGAGGCAGGATGTACGGCCGTTCAGGAAATTGCTATGACATTATCAAACGCGATTTATTATGTCAGACAGGCAATCAATAAAGGGATGGATGTAGACGATTTTGCACCAAGAATCTCCTTCTTCTTCGCATGTCATAACAACTTCCTAGAGGAGGTAAGCAAGTTTAGGGCGGCCAGACAGCTTTGGTACGAGATGGTCGAAAACGAATTCTCACCATCCAATCCAAAGTCATCCCAACTTAGATTTCATACTCAAACATCAGGAGTCACACTCACGGCACAACAGCCAATGAACAACGCAATTAGAGTATCATATCAGGCACTGGCATCTGTATTCGGAGGAACTCAATCACTACACACTAACAGCTTCGATGAAGCACTTGGTTTACCTACCGAAGAATCTGCTAGAATTGCCCTGCGCACACAGCAGATTATCGCAGAAGAGACCGGAATCAGGGAACATGCGGATCCCCTAGGCGGTTCTATAGTGATTGAGACTATGACAGATTCGCTAATCGAAGATTCGAGAAATATGATTAACGAAATAGAGTCACTCGGGGGTGCAATGGAATGTGTAAAATCTGGCTTCCAACAGAGGGCCATTCATGAAAGCGCTTGGACTCATTTACAAAGGGTAGAGAATGGAGACGAACTCGTCGTTGGCGTCAATTCTCATGTCAATGAAGCTGATCTAGATTTTGAGGGATTGGTCCTCGATACAGATGCAGAACTACGAAAGGCTTCCGAATTGTCAGAGATGAAGAAAAATAGGGACCAATCTCTAGTTGACGATTCTCTGCAATCAATTAGAGAAAGCTGTAGAAGTGACTCAAATCTCATGGATCCGATAATCAGTGCAGTAAAGGTTGAAGCTACAGTTGGAGAGATTAACTCAGTACTCAGAGAAGAGTTTGGAACATGGGTTTCGCCTAGTGGTGTTTGAATGACAGACGGAATGATTGACCATATAGGAATTGCAACTTCCTCACTCGATGAGTCGCAACAACTCTGGACTATCTTGGGATTCACACAGGGGGATGATCAGATAAATTCTGAGCAAGGCGTCAAAATCAGATTCATGCACGGAAATACTTCCACAAGAATCGAATTATTGGAACCATTAGGGGATGATACCCCCGTCGGGAAGTACATTTCCAAGAATGGACCGGGAGTACAGCAAATAGCAGTTAGAGTAGCAGATATAGAAGAAACAATCTCGAGTTTGCTCAGCGCTGGAGTGAAAATGGTCTCGGAAGCACCAACTCTCGGTGCAGATGGCCATAGAATTGCCTTTGTCCATCCTTCTTCAGCAGGCGGAGTTTTGATAGAACTCGTCGAATCGAACAAGTGAGAATCATCAAAAAGCAAATCTATTTCGGAGTACTATGATTAGTACTCTAGACAGGATAGAATCACTAGGCAATTCCTCCGTACGAATGATCGAGGAACAGAGAGATTTTGTCAGAGACTCTCTTGAAGTTCTTAGAGCAACAAGCAAAATATCCAATGACGCTTTCCTGGATGCTGGAACAATTCAGGGCGGATTATCACTTCTATTGAATCTAATCTCACAAGGAATTTCTGAAGATGAGGCTTTCTCCCAGTTAGAGGCCCTAAAATCTAGAGCTCACCTACTCGAGGAGAAGTACCCAGGTTTGGATAAGAAGGTCGAGAATCTACGAAAATAATACTATGGTATTACTCGAGTAATATTATATCTAGGCCTTTTTCCGCACAAGCATGCCGAAGATCAGCCTAGACATGCCCAGCGAGATTGTTTCTGATCTGAAGAATCATGTCGGCGACTCAAAGAAATTCGTCAGTTTAGCCGACGCAATTAGAACTGCATGTAGGAAGATGTTGGATCAGTTGGACGAAATTGACGCAAGACATGGGAGGTGAATGAGTGAAATTACCCGATAAAGAAGAGGCGATGGAAGCAATTGAGACTATTGTTCGCTACATAGAACAGTGTGGATCAGATCTTAGGGAAGGACTTGAGAATACGCCCGAAAGAGTGGTCCAGTCATACGAGGAGATATTCAGCGGATACTCAGACGATGCCAGTGAAATTCTGGACTCTACGTTCAATGCCGAAGGCTACGATGGGATAGTCCTGCTAAGGGATATGGAGTTTCACAGTACCTGTGAGCATCATCTTCAACCATTTTCTGGTAAGGGCCATATCGCATACATTCCATTGGATAGAATAGTAGGCATTAGCAAGCTAGCTAGACTTCTTGATATGCATTCTAATAGACTTCAAAACCAAGAGCGAATTACACAATCTGTTGCGGATGATATTGTTGAGAATCTCAGTCCTCTTGGCTGCGCTGTTATTCTGGAGGCCCAACATGGATGCATGAAGTGCAGAGGAGTCAGAAAGCAGAATTCAATTATGACAACTAGCGCTATGCGAGGCGTCTTCTTCGATAAACAGGAGGCTAGAACAGAGGTATTACAACTTATCAGAAGTGGAAATTTGCACGGGTGATTATCTGCAAAAATATCCAATCGTCGAGATTTTCCACTCTGTTCAAGGAGAAGGGTTTCATACGGGCATTCCGCATGTCTTCATCAGATTCGGAAATTGTAATCTTAGATGTGAGTGGTGCGATACAGACTTCATGACCTTCGAAGATATGGACATCGATTCGATTATCGAAGAGGTACTGAGCTACGACTGCGACAGAGTGATATTCACTGGTGGGGAGCCTGCGATGCAGGATCTTTCAGTCATTGGTAAGAGGCTGAAAGAACACGGGATCAACATCTCAATTGAGACCAATGGAACAATTCCGGTCGACCCTATAGTAGACTGGATATGTGTTAGTCCCAAGGATCAATTATATCCGAATATATCGCTAAAGCAGAGAACTGGTGATGAGCTTAAAGTAGTATATTGCGGACAAGACTTGGCTTCGTATGATGAATTGAAGAAAGGCTTCACCCATCTCTATATCCAGCCTTGCTATGTCGAGGATGAATCGATTGAGGCAAATGGCAAGAGTTTCCAGATAGTAGAGCGACTGGTCAAGGATAGTCCTGGTTGGCGATTGAGCCTCCAGACACATAAGTGGATGGGAGTACTATGAATAGGTCGGTAATGTCGCTGTCTGGTGGCATGGACAGCACAGCGCTTCTATTGAGGATGATTGCAGAAGGAGATGATATCACTTGCATTTCCTATGACTACGGACAGAAGCACCTCATTGAGATAGATCGAGCTAGAGACAACATAAGTTATCTGAGAGAGAATGGTCATGATGTCGAGCACTTTGTTGTAGATCTTAGCTCTGCAATGCAGTCTCTACATTCCGCACTGACTAGCGAAGACATAGTTGTTCCAGAGGGGCATTATGAATCCGAGCAAATGAAGCAGACAGTAGTCCCAAATAGGAATGCTATTTTCTCATCGATACTATACGCTCGGGCTCTAAGTACTGCTATTTCTGAGAACTGCCAAGTTAGGATTGTCCTAGGTGTGCATAGTGGCGATCACGAAATATATCCCGATTGCAGACCCGAATTTTACCAGTCTCTGGAGAGGGCATTCTCTATTGGAAACTGGGACAGCGACCGCGTTTCTTTCCATCTCCCATACATCTCTTTTGACAAGACGATTATTCTTCAGGACGCTTTGGAATCCTGTACCTCACTAGGGTTAGATTTCGACATTGTCTTCTCCAACACTAACACATCGTACAATCCAGACACAAATGGTAGGAGCTCTGGCAGATCCGGTGCTGATGTTGAAAGAATTCTAGCATTCCACGCCATAGGAAGAGTAGATCCACTGCAGTACGTATACGATTGGGACTCAGTTTTGAACTATGCATTGGATCAGGAGAGGCAGGGTGGGTCGAGATGAGTGACGACCTTCCAAGATTCGACCCAGAGAGGGATTCGGAATGGAGAGAAAGGCTCACAGATCTGCAATATCACGTTACTAGGGAGGCGGGTACAGAGCCACCCAATTCAGGAATTCACTATATGGAGAACAGAAAGGGGGATTATCTGTGCATTTGCTGCGGACATTTACTGTTTACCTCTCAGATGAAGTTTGACTCTAGATGTGGCTGGCCAGCATTTCACACAGAGGATCAAAATGCTGGAATTAAGAGGATACGCGACACATCATATGGAATGTTGAGAATAGAAGTAAGGTGCGGCTCATGTGATGCTCACCTGGGTCATGTTTTCGATGACGGACCTATTGAATTCGGTGGCGAGAGATACTGCATTAACTCAGCAAGTATAGACTTCGAGATGGAGGTAGATGATGCCGAATAGAATACGAAGATGGGTCGAGACAGATACTGGCCACAGGGTACCCAATCATAGTAGCAAATGTAGGCATATGCACGGCCACAGATATAGGTGGGAGGCAGAGTTGGAAGGGGATGTTGTGTCAAAGAGAGGAGTATCAGAAGAGGGAATGCTAATTGACTTCTCAGAGGTTTCTGAGATTCTAAATACGCATATCCACGATGTAGTCGATCACGCCTTCCTGGTGTTCGAGGATGACGAAGTAGCCCTAGATGCTCTCAGGATGATGGAGACTGGGCATCGAACCGTGATTCTCCCCTTCATTCCTACAGCGGAGAACCTGGCTAAGTGGGCATTTGAACAGGTAGAGCCCCATATCTCATCATCCTACGGGAATTCTCTAATCCTAAGAGCCTTCCATGTCAGGGAGACTCCTAAATCATGGGCAAGCTGGTTCAACGAGTAGTATCTCATAGGGGGGCACTCAGAATCAAGTTTGCTCGAACGAGTCGGCGGCCTGTGTTAGGATGCCGAGTATCCTGTGTATCTCATCATCCTTAGGAAGTCCCCTGAATAATACTCTGAGAAGAGTATCTTCTATCCCCTTTCTCTTGTGATCCTTAGTTGGCATTGATTCTACTAGCCTCTTAGCCTCAGACCTCAGTTTGGCTCTCAATTTAGGATTAAGTAGCCTACCTCCTGTCCCCGGCGGGTTAGTTGTATCAGAGTTTACGTACCAAGAAAAGCAGATTATGGATACAGCATGACTTAGATTGAGTATGGGATAACCCTCCCATGTGGGTATAGTTACAAGCAGATCACACATCGACAACTGCTCATTCAATAGTCCCTTTCCTTCGGGTCCGAATACTATTGCCACCCTACCCTCAATCCCAGAAAGCCTCTCTGGGAGCTCCTCAGGAAGGAGGAAATGCCTCTTCGCTGTCTTTTCGCCCTCTTCCCTCTTCCCAGAGGTCCCTACGACTAATGAGCAGTCCGCAACGCTCTCTTCAAAGGTGTCAACGACTTTAGCACCATCAAGGACTTCTTGTGCATTCTTCGCTCTCCTTCTCGCTTCCTCGGACCAAACTCCATCCCTACCAACAACTCTGAGATCGTTAATTCCGAAATTTAGCATCGAACGTGCTACTGCACCAATGTTACCATCATGTTCAGGCTTTACTAGGATGACGCAGACGTTTTGGGAGAAAGTAGGTAGATTCTTTGTCCTCCTGTCTCCCATAATACTTCGAATGGGTAACTGGTGATGAGTGATGCGCTAATCGATTCTGCGCTGTTTATATCGAGTGATATACCCGGCAATCCAATTTCTCATCCTTTTGTTTTCTACATCAGTGAACTCAGAAACTAGATGCTTGTTCGTGTCGAAATCATCTGTGAATTGATCGGGATACATCTCTACAAGCCTCAGAGCTCTGCTTTTGATAAACGAAGGTCTGATATTTCCCATTTCAATCCTCCAATAATTTAACTTCTAACGGAAAACCCTCTTCCCTAGTACATACTACTCTGATCTTTCTAGGTGGATTCTGCATTCCCCTTGCCCAAATTGCATGATTAACAGACTCATCTATCCAGATTTCTTCGTCGTCACCTCTTTTCATATGTCTAGAAACATGAATCTTTACTTCGGCCATGGCTCTTTTCGCCCTGCTTGTTCGTGGAACCTTCCACGCAGCTCTGAGTGGTATTGTGATTTCCTTAACCTCTGCCATTTGGTCACCTCTGTAGTTTGGATCTTCTCCACATGTGTCTCTTGGGGTGAGAATTAGTTTTCCTATTTGTCCTCATTACAACCCAAACCGGGACACGCTTATTCTGCTTGGTCACTTTATTCAAGCGCTTCTTCTTTGCGAATGGTTTGTTCCTTGCCATGGTGCCACCTCAATACTTCTCCAAGCCAGGGTACCTTTCTTCAGCTTTCGACCTTACCGAATGTGCAACCTCGTCGAGAAGAGCTTGTCCCTCGGAACTTACTATTTTACCCCTGTTAACATTACCAGCTGTATTCAGCGATTCGACCAATAACCCCGAATCTGAGAGTTGCTGCAGAATCTTCCTAGCGACGTTCCTTGAACCCGCCACAGCCTTATTCTTCTTCACCCCTCTATCCTTAGATCCCCCGAACTCTTGTGAAATTCTATTGGTACCTATTGGGCCCTTTATTGCCACCTTCCTAAGTACTGATGCCGCTCTAGTGTGCCACCAGTCTTCCTGAACGGGTGGTCTTTCCCTGTGAGTGCCTGTCTTAACCTGAGATGCCCATTCTGGTGCAGAGACCTTGTCATAAGACCTCAACTTCTCAGAAAGACTAGCAATTAGAAGGTCTGCTGGAACGTCATAGTAAGTCGTCATACCTTCACCCGTGCGTCCCGCCCGTCCAACAGACCGTATTTAACCGTGATGACACGGTTTTGCTGATTCTCATTGGATGTTTTCTCACAACAAGCATTGAATAATTGGGGCCATTTGCAAAAATTGTGAAGAAATCACTGTCGAAGAATCCGAACATGCTTCGTACCATGATCGGAACGGGAATGACGTTAATCGTACTACTGTCCTACGCAGTATACTCTAACACTGTTGATTCCGAGTACTACGAGTACAACACAACAAACGAGCATGAATCAATGGATCTTACTCAAGAGTCGGAGGGACTGGCCCAGTGGTACTATACCACAACAGATGCGATAACTTGGGTAAATTTCACCGTATACGACGCACCCTCAGGCTCAACACTAATCGTAGAAGCAGAGGGTACAAATTGGTCCCACTCTCCAAATTTAGGCCTAACCGATCAGAGCTATGTTTGCAATGAGCCAAACTCAGACTATTCAGACATCCTAGATACTTGTGAGTATAGTAGAACTCATACTATGGACTTAGACAATGGTAGTGGAACTCTAAGAGGTCGAGTATCTCTAGAGTTGCCAATCAAGGGTAAGGGCTATCTGGAGAGTGAGAACTTCGAAAGTGCCCAGGAAGAAGCCGACTCTCTAATTTCCAGTGCACAAAAGACAATCACATGGAAGGTGAAGGTTGTTAGCGATGGTGAAACTAATCCTAGTGCAGGAATGCTTGTCGAATCGGAGTTTTCCTCCCATGAACTGGTTTCCTTGTCTAAGTTCAAGATCAATCCTGTCCAAGAGACCGTATACAGCTTCTCTGCGCTAGTTGGATGCTTTTTCCTCGTTCTAGTAATACCATTGATGATTTACTTCTCTGCGAGGTACAGGGAGAATCTCAACGAGAGCAAAAGAGCATCTGTCGATGATTAATGTCAGACAACAGAGGGTCCGATATCCCAATCGAAGTCATCTTTGATTCCAGTTAGCGACACTAATCCCAATTCTACAAACTGTGCAATTGAATTGCTCACTCTTTCATCTACAGGAGAAATTGCTTCATCAAATTGGGCATCCATTTCCTCTATGATTGCTCGAACGTTTCGTGATCCGTCCATTAACACCCATAGGGCGCTGTTCATTTTGTCCATTGGACGTCTTACGAACGTTGGAGCACCCATAATCCTAGCCACCTTTTCCTCGATCTTACTGAGATTCTTGTCTAAAGTGATTTCAATACATCCACTTTCCAAGGTCGTCCATTCTACTTGGCATCTTACTGGAAATATGTCCATAACGACTTCATCCTGAGATATTGATTACCATGAATATAGAGGAAGAAACTCCTACAAAAACTGAAATTTTTAATGCAACGATATTCTCAATGATGTACCTAGACCACCAAGCCGAAACTCCAGAGATAGACATTAGCAGTAACGAATATACCAGCTCGGGAGTGAGGGATTCACCAGACACTACTACCTCCTCAATTTGGTAGTATTTTCTATCAATGATGATGAAATCGACAGAACACGATCGTTGATTTCTGGGTTTAGAAGCTCTCCATCTTCGTCGAAAGCACTCTTGATGTGTGGTACCGCCACCTGTTCTGGAATCACCCAGCCATGTATCCATCTGGCTGCTATTCTCATATGGTTCAGTGTATTATTGCTAGTTTGACCACCTAGAGTACAAACTAAAGCGAAAACCTTGCCTGAAGTATGCTTCGAATATAACCAATCAAGGCTATTCTTCATCACGCCACTCATGGTTCCGTGATATTCTGGACTCGATAGGACATAGGCATCTGCAGAAACTGCCATTTCTTGGAAGTCTTTGACGTTTGAATCATCCCACGAACCTTCTGCTCCAACAAGGGGCAACGGCCTTTTTCCATGGTCCCAGACCACTGTTTCCGCACCGAGATTCCCACATTCTCTGAGAATAAGCTCTAGCATTCTGCCGTTAGCTGAGTCTAGATCGTAAGAGCCGCAAATGCCCATCACTACTATCGGCTCGTCCATGTACAACACAAATGGCAATCAGTCTTCAATTGTACCTTTCTACTATACTTCAGAATACTTATTCATTGGTGATTTTCCCAATGGTCATGAGTGGACTCATTGAGTCTTTGAAATTAGGCGCCACTCTAACCAACAGCGGAGATTACTCAACAGCTATTCTAACATATCTTGATGCTCTTAGTATGGACGAGAATAATGCTACAGCCTGGTTCTGTCTAGGAGTACTGTACAGTAAGACTGGCTCATCGAAAGATGCAATTGAGGCCTTCGAAAAATGCGATGAGAAATATCCAGATCACCCGCCGACTCTAGCCAATCTAGCGTATCTTCTAGAAGAAAGTGAACCAGAGAGGGCTAGTAATTTTGCGAAAAGAGCACTTCCGCATCTCGAACAAGATGAGAAACTGAATAACATTGCCTCAATATCCAAGCCCGAAGAAACCCAAGAGCTAGTCTTCATAGAATCACAACCGATTAATGAAGATCCAGTTGATCAAATCCTAGATATGGACATTTCCCCTGATTCCGATGAGTCTAGCAGACAGGAAGAGGCTCGTGCGCTATCGTCATCAGGAGATCATTCAACTGCTGTTTCAATCTGGAAGGATCTTCTAGAGCAGACTCCAGATTCTCCCGAAGTTTGGAGGGGGCTCGGTGAAGCATTGAGTTCGGCGGGCTACGAAGATCGTGCTGTACAATGTATGAAGAGGGCCGATCAAATTGAGTCAGATACTAATGAGCAATCTGAGCCAGAGATAAGTACAGGCATTCATGATGATGTTGACGACGATGAACTGTTACTTATCGCAGCAGACGAGGTGCGATCAGCACCAGTGGTTGAGGAAAGAGGAAGCCTAGACGATTCTCTGGGTTGGTATAACATGGGTATTAACCTGCTAAATGAAGGAAAGAACGATGAGGCACTTTCTAGTTTCGAGAAGGCTATTGGGGGGTGTCCTTCCAGTGAAGTCGAGCTCAGGGTAAAGGCACAGAATGGAAGAGGCAATGCATTGTACAATGAAGGTAGATACCCTGAGAGCATTGTCGCATATCACACTGCAATAGGTTTAGACCCCAAATCGGTCTCAGGGAGGACTCTGTTCAATATGGGCTCATCTTATGCCGCAGTAGAAATGTTCGATGATGCAATAAAGTGCTTCTCTCAATCCTTAGAGAGGGGCCTCGATGAGTCCGAGGCTGAACTATGCGAGAAGCAGATTAGTAGATGCAGGGTTTTAGCTAGGGAACAGGCCAAAAGACAGGCTCGTGGTATCAGGTAGACGTGATATTAACGATTACTGATTTGCTAGTAGGAGTATTGCTCTTGTCGGCAACGCTGTTTAGTGGGATAAGTACATTCGCTTCTGGGAAATAAGTAGCAACGTTTCCCCTAGGAATATCATACTCAACCACTCTCCATCTATCAGACTTCACCACTTTTTGATCGAATTCAGATGTGATTGAAACCTCGTCAAATTCCTCCCAACTATTTTCCTCCATATCCGATTTATTCATCAGAACAACTCTCCTTCCAGAGTAAATTCCACGGTATCTGTCATTATGGGTGTACACTGTGGTATTGTATTGGTCATGAGATCTGATTGTCATCATAAGAAACTCACCATGCTTAGGTGAAATTGAAACCAGATCATTGGAGATGAAATTTGCCAAGCCAGTTTTGGTAGGGAATATTCTCGAGTCCCTCGGAGGATTAGGTAGATAGAAACCTCCATTTTCCCTGCACCTTTCATTGTATGAATCAAAACCTGGAACCACCTTCTCAATACTATCCCTAATCATATCATAATCCGAGGCAAGTTCTCTCCACATAATTCCTGAAAATCCTAATTTATCCTCAATTGCCATGGCTATTCCAGATACAATGCTCGCCTCGGATCTTAGATTATTGCTTGCAGGTGAACTAGTTCCAACAGACTTGTGTACTACTCCCATCGAGTTCTCTACTGTAACAAACTGTGCACTACCTCCCGACTCGTCACGCTCCGTCCTCCCTAGGCATGGCAGGATTATGCCTATCTTTCCGGTTATCAGGTGAGACCGATTGGGCTTGGTTGAAATCTGGACTGTGAGCGAGCAGTTTCTAATCGCTTCAGAAGTGGCATTTGTGTCAGACATTGCAGATATGAAATTCCCCCCCATAGAAAGGAATACTCGGGCTTCTCGTTGTAACATACTTTTGACTGCACCTACTGAATCGAGCCCTCTGGTTTGGAGCTTCTGTATTCCGAACTCTCTTCTCAAAGAATCCATAAACTCCGATGTAGGATTATGGTTTATCCCCACAGTTCGATCACCTTGGACGTTCGAATGTCCTCTAACTGGGCACAATCCAGACCCTTCCCTTCCAACGTGCCCTCCAAGCAGAAGAAGGTTGGAGATTTCTTGTATTGTGAGTACGGAGTTCTTGTGCTGAGTAAGGCCCATTGCCCAACAGCAGATTGTGGCTTTCGACTTCGCAATCAAATTCCCAATCCTCTGTATTTCTTTTCTTTCGACTCCGGACAACATGGAGATCTTATCCCATGATGTATTTCGAACCAGCTTTTCGTAGTCTTCGTAGCCTTTCGTGAATGTGCTGATAAATCCGGAATCCTCTAGTGATCTTTCAAGTATTACCTTGGCAAACCCCCTGAACAGAGCCTGATCCCCGTTCAAGCATACCCTGACATGCTCATCCGAAATTTCAGTTCCGTAACCTAGAACTTCTAGAGGGTTCTGAGGGTGTTTGAATCTAATCATGCCCGTCTCAATTAGAGGGTTTATGGAAATAATTGATGCACCGTTCTTCTTAGCATCTCTCAGAGCCGTCAACATTCTTGGATGATTAGTCCCTGGGTTTTGCCCTACTACAATAATCAAGTCCGCCTTATCGAAGTCTTCTAGTTTAACGGTACCCTTCCCTATTCCTATGGTTTCATTCAGAGCTACTCCTGATGATTCATGACACATATTGGAACAATCTGGGAGGTTGTTGGTGCCATACCTCCTAGCGAGTAATTGCCACATGAAAGCAGCCTCGTTACTTGTCCTACCAGAGGTATAGAATACCGACTGATCCGGCTCTAAAGGAGCCATCTTCGTGGCAATTTCTTCAAACGCATCATCCCATGATATGGACTCGTAGTAATCAGAACCTTCCCTTAGAATAAGGGGATGTGTTAGCCTGCCCTGTGAATTGAGCCATTTATCGGATTTTAGCGATAAATCCCTAACAGTCCATCTAGACCAGAATTCAGGACCGGCCCTTTTCTTTGTACCCTCATCAGCTATTGCCTTGGCACCATTCTCACAAAACTCAGCGATTGTACGAGAACCGTCAGGATCTGGCCATGCACATCCAGGGCAGTCAAAGCCCTGGAACTTATTGACTTTGTAAAAATTAGTCAATGAACCGATCAATCCCATTTTCGAGAGGCCGTGCTTTGCTGTTGAGATAATTGCTGGAAGTCCCGCAGCAGATTTACTCTGAGGCTTCCTCTTAGGTAATGCATCTTCGAGCGGAGTGGTAGCCTCAGGTGTCAGCCTCATGTGACAAAACACATGGCAGCACTCTTCAAATTAATGCGGTTAAGATAATGGCTATTCGCCTATTCCCAACATTGTGGCAAAAGATGCTCACGTTGTTACTGGAGCATTTGGCTATTCAGGACGATGGATAGCCAAGGAGTTGCTGAATTGCGGGTACAGAGTTAGGACTCTGACAAATGCCATAGGAAGGGACGATCCATTTAACGGCCAAGTGGAAGTAAGACCAATTGATTTTTCAAACCACGATTCACTGATATCATCTCTTTCTGATGCAGATGTTCTATACAACACCTATTGGGTAAGGTACAAAGACAGGGAAGGAGGATATGCGCACGACTTAGCTGTTTCAAATACAAGGAAACTAATCTCTGCAGCTGAGGATGCAGGAATAAGGAGGATCGTACACTTTTCAGTAGCGCATCCTGACAAGGCTCCCGATTGGACCTATTTCATTGGAAAGATGGAAGTTGAGAGAATGATAACCGAGTCAAAGCTATCTCATGCAATACTGCGCCCTACCGTATTTTTCGGTGGTAAGAGAGATGTATTGATCAACAATATGGCATGGCTAATACGTAGGTTTCCTGTTTTCGGTGTCTTTGGTCTAGGATCCTATCCGATACAACCTGTGCACATCTCCGATGTTGCTCGAATAGCAGTGGAACAAGGAGCCCTGAATGATAATGAAATTTTGGACGTTGCAGGGCCCGAAAAATTCTCCTATTATGAGTACGTAAAGTTAATTTCAAAATCTATGGGTCTTAGAAGAGCAATTATTCCAGTTCCCCCTATAGTCGCGTGGGTTGTTGGCAAGGTTGTAGGAATTCTTGTCAGTGACAGAGTCATTACCAGAGCTGAAATTCGTGGATTGATGAATGGACTGATGGCATCAGATGACAAGCCACTAGGGGTAGTAAAATTCTCAGAATGGATAGAAGAAAATGGCACCACATTGGGACTCAGGTACCAGAATGATATGAAGGAAAGGAAGTACCAATCCCCATCACTATTCTACAATTCTCCTAACTCCACTGAATAGAGTCAAGCCATCATCCCTTGCGAAACAACCCAAAGTGAGCCCATATTCGTTCGATACATCAACAGCAAGGCTACTTGGAGCGCCAATTGCAATCATTATTGGAAAGCCCCCCCTTATGCACTTCTGTACCAATTCAAAAGAAGCCCTTCCAGATACGAATGCACCAAATCCAGGTTTTGGTATCAAACCACTTTCCAGGTAATATCCCACCATTTTATCGAAAGCATTGTGCCTCCCGACGTCCTCGAAAACACAATCTATTGACCCGTCGCCTCTGAAGCTTGCACAAGCGTGGGATCCGCCTGTACGAGAGAAGATAGGCTGGTCAGAATGAATTGAATTCAGACAGACCGACACTGCATCCAGTGAAATTGACATTTCCTCATCTAGAAGAGTATTTTCCAATTCAAGTAGCCCATTAAGGTCCGATCTTCCGCAGAGTCCACAAGAAGATGTTACGGTACTATTCCTTTGATGTAAATCAGAGTCGAAAGATGAAGACTCATTGAGAACTACCGATGCTATTCCATCATCGATGTTTATACTGGAAACGTCTGTAATTGAATCGATCACCCCTTCTGAGTATAGGAATCCTAGAATCAACCTCCTGTCGTCACCTTCAGTCCTCATGGTAATTCCCATCTCAAACGTACTATTTTTACTGTCAGTTACGTTAATCGATAGGGGAGATTCAGATGTTACATAGTCCAATTCTCTAGCAATCCCTGCATGACTTAGTCTTGCAATCTCCCTAGACTCCATCCCGTCCACGACATTACGATAGCACGGTGATTGATATGTGTGACGAGTAATCTAAGCAACTGTTGAAATATTACCGATTGTACACTCGTACATGGGCATACTCGGTGGTGAGGGATTTTCCCTACCTGTCGTTTCTGAAACAGAAGTCGTTGATGTCAAACTGAACTTTACTGACAAAGCAATACGCGCGCTAGAGCAAAACATGAATGGAGACGAAGATACACATGTCTTGGTGATCAGCGCGCAATCCGGAGGATGCTCAGGGTATCTTTACGACATGAAAATCATAAAAAGGCCGGAGGATGAAGGATTTCAGCAGATTTCCATAGGCGGAATTAATGTGTTCGTTCATAATAAGGACAGCTCTATGCTAAATGGTATCCAGATTGATTTCAAGGAGACTCTGATGGGTGGCGGATTCCAAATAGAGAACCCCAATGCTGACAGGGCATGTGGCTGCGGGCAGTCATTCGGCTGAGGTAGTTCCTTGCGCAATAACGCCTCTGGAGAGGAGTATTACGTACGCGCTCAGAGTGTAACAATCTTGCAGGGCAATGACTCAGCCAATGTCATCGATAGGGTCGTCTCAACCAGGATTGTTGATTCTCCGGATAGCCACGGTATAGACGTACTATTCTGCGATTACAACGGCCGGATCACAGATCTCGGATCGATATACAAGATACAGGAAAAAATACTACTTTTGTCATCAGAAGAGATGGGCGATAAAACAAGAAAGACCCTAATCGACGGGAAATCTTGGGACGAGAAATGCGATTTAATCATCGCAGATGAAGCGATAGGAAGGGTTTCTCTAGTATCTGCTGACTTTCAATCAATAATTACTAGGATGGGGTTCGAGGAAACACAACTAGAAAGAAATAGAGTAATGGAAATCGGCGATATGATCGCTGTAAAATCTGAATTTCCCGGTGGCTCGGTACTCGATATCCTATTACCACGAAACCAGATGAGTGATTTCATCTCGATACTTGAGGATGCGGAATATTCTGAAATGAGTGATGATAGGTGGAACTTCGTCAGATTAGCAGTTTGTATACCAAGCTTAATTGACATCGGGGGGAATCTTCCTAATGAATGTGGGATGATAAATCGGATCAGTAATGATAAGGGGTGCTATCCGGGACAAGAAGTTCATGCAAGGTTAGACAGCCGAGGCAGGACTGTGAAGAGTCTTTGCCTCATTACGGGTGAGTCTGCTATTAGTCCAGGGAAATACCGGTTATCGAATGGCTCGCCTGCGCATATTACATCGTGCGAGTCGTCAGAAAGTGTATCCTATGGAATTGCGAAACTACGTGTTGATGATATTGATTCGGGATCTGTAAATCTGGATGGGGCCAACTGGAAAGTCGAGGCCCTCACGTATCTTTGAGTAAGTCATCGTAGTCCTCATCTGTTTCCAGCCAAAGTGATAGGGGCATTATTGGTACAAGTCTCAAAGTCCCTAAATTCCTATTGAAGAGGTATACATCCGGTTGAAAAACATCGACCATTTGTTTTTGAAATGTCATTCTTACCTCCTCGCCCCTGCTCCTGAAGAAAAGTATCTCAACAGTTATTCCTATTATTGTGGCTGTATACAAGACAAGTAGGACACTAATTGAAAATGGAACTGGATCAATTAAGAGTTCGCCTGTTCGAATCTTCGATCCATACATGAGCTGCCTAGACAATAGGAAAATCAGCCCTACTCCTACCCATGGCCCTAGCTTCTCGTCAACATACGACTCCATAGGTATGATTCTCCTATTGGTAGGATCTGCAAATGTTAGGGTACTCTCTGTAGCAGCCCTGATGACTGAAATTGCAGAGACCAAAATGATGTATACCAGTGCGCTTAGTAGAAGAACATTGAAAGAACTCATTGGCGAATATGACACGATTAGGTAAGCAAAAAGGCCAAGAAATACGGTTGTAGGCATTCTGTGAATTGAAGCTAGAGCCTTGCCGAACTGCTTGGAACCGTCATCAAGTCTGGGGATTCCTATGATTTCCCATCTTGTATACCTCTGAATAATAATCGCGACTCCGGATAGCGCCTTCTTTTTGATCAGAATCCACTCGACTAGCTTCAGCAAGGGCATCATCGGTATGCTGATGATAGCAGCGAAGATGCCTACTAGAGGCCACAAAATGAGACTAGGGAAAAGGAGAAAATGTTGCAATCGGAGTCTATGAAGTAAATCCGATTCTATCCTGCCTTGCCTATCAGATGAAACGTGTACCTTCCTTGCTTCTGCGTCCAACTCTCCCCTGTAACGTGCAAGGGGCATCCCTGCATCGAGTACCCTGCGAACCTTTTCTCGATAGTGCTCATGCTCTGGTTCAATTCCGACCCACCATCTCCATGCGAACGACACAGGGAGTGCAAAAATAACGGGTGATACCAATATCAATACCGCGGTCAACATAGCTTCGTAATCGTCGACCACGCGGTTGCGTGTCCAAAGAGCGCTATAATGGAACGGTTGGCATTATAGATATTCGACTATATTGCGGCATGGTAGTTATCGGACACAGCAGACCAATTTACTACATTCCACCATGCGGTGATGTAGTCCCCTCTGCCCGGTCCGTAATTCTTGTAGTACGCATGTTCCCAAACGTCTAGACCTAGAATTGGTATACCTTCGCCCAACATGAGTGGATTATCCTGATTTGGAGTGGAGCATAAAGAAAGTTGACCTTCTGAAACGCATAGCCATGCCCAACCACTGCCGAATCTAGTCATGGCTGCATCGCTGAACTGATCCTTCATAGATTGGAAAGATCCGAAAGAGTCTGAAATTGCATTTGCAAGATCTCCCTCGGGTTCTCCACCGCCATCGGGGCTCATTGTCTCCCAGAAAATTCTATGGTTCCAGAATCCCCCTCCGTTATTCCTAA
Source organism: uncultured Candidatus Poseidoniales archaeon (assembly GCA_902530535.1). Lineage (GTDB taxonomy): Archaea > Thermoplasmatota > Poseidoniia > Poseidoniales > Thalassarchaeaceae > UBA36. Next base: position 28,643 of record CACAAP010000001.1, on the reverse strand, counting down.
CTGCAGCGTTATCCATGTGATTAATCATCAAATCCTCAATACCCAAAGAGTCCATTTCTGTACCCTCAATTGCAGCATTCAGTTTAGCGGTGTATCCAGCATGATGCTTGGAATGATGTAGCTCCATTGTCTCCGCATCAATATGGGGCTCTAGTGAGTCATAGGCATATTCAAGTTCAGGTAATTCAAATCCCATTGTATCTGTAATTGAATTAGGGGTACTAAATATCAACCCACCGGCATGATACTCACAATGTTGATGCACGTAATGTTGCAGGTATACACATGGCGCGTATCGCTGTAACAGATGGGATGTCCGATGAAGCAGTTGAAATTCTTGAGAATGCAGGTCATGAGGTAGTCTTGCGGCACCACGAGCCAGAAGAAATCGCAAATGGCTCGCTCCTAGAATTTGATGCGGTAGTAATCAGAAGTGCCACAAAACTGCTATCAGAGCAAATCTCAGTCTCAGTAAACGATAGCGGCGGTATTAGATTCATTGGGAGGGCAGGAGTGGGGGTGGATAATATCGACATCGCCGAAGCGACGAAAAAAGGCATCACTGTGTGCAATACTCCGGGAGCATCTACTCGCAGTGTCGTGGAGTTAACCATTGGACATCTGATAGCCTCTACAAGGCATATAGCAACAGCAGATCGGACGCTTCGAAATGGAGAGTGGGCAAAGAAACAATTGCGAGGCTCTGAGATAGGTGGAAAAAGGCTGGGCCTAATTGGGTTCGGAAGAATAGCCAGAGGAGTTGCTTCGATTGCATCATCATTCGGCATGGAAGTCCATGCTTTCGATCCCTTCGTCGATGAAGCACCAGAGGGCGTGCAATTACATGATGATGTGGATGAAATTTTCAGATATTGCACTCACATATCTGTACATTGCAATCTGAATGAACAAACAAGGAATCTGGTAAACTCAGAACGAATATCCATGATGCCTGGAATAGGCCTAGACGGGATTGAATGCGGTAATCACATAGTTAGTTGCGCTAGGGGCGGTGTAGTCGATGAATCCGCAGCTTCTATGGCTCTGGAGGCACGTCAACTAACATCACTAGCACTCGATGTTTTCGAAGTTGAGCCTCTTGCAGAGAGTGACCTGCTACGCCACGACTCCTTCCATGGTAGCCCTCATATTGCAGCTTCGACTCTGGAGGCACAGGCTCGGATTGGAACTGAAATGGCAGGACTGCTCATAGAGTATTTCGAAACCGGAAGAAGCAATAATTCCCTTAATTGACCTACTAGAACTCTAGATTGTGCATCTTTACCAAAGCGTCGGAGAATAAAGTCAGGGAATCAGGAATTTGGACATCTGAAATTGGAGACTTAAGAGAAAGTCCACGATCCTTCTTTGCTCTCCAAACCATTGAATTGAACTCTTCCAAGGACTCAGTTTTGCCTCTAAGTTCTCCAAACAACTCGGTACCAGTAAATGAAGGAAGTCTTGGGTATTCTCTGACATCCACTGAACTAGAATCGTAAAGTGTTGTACTTAGATAATGTGTGAAGAACGGACATATTGGGCTAAATGCACTGAGAAGATCACGCACTATTCTGTGTATTGTCCATGTAGCCGAGATATCCCCATCATAGAGCCTAGTCTTTGACATCTCGAGCCAGTGACTGGGGAAAATCCCCGTACCAAAGGACTTCAGCGTCTGTGCTGCAGTGTAAATATCCACATTTTTCCATGCATTCTCCACTGAGGCCATGGACTGATCAAATTCAGACAGAATCCATATGTCCTCTATATTCAATTCAGGAGGTGAAGAAAAGTCATCAGGAGCTTCGAATTGGCTTGCGAACCTAGCTACGTTGAATATCTTAGTTAGTACGCCGTAATACTTAGTCTCAATCTCTTCTGGATTGATATGGAAGTCATCACCCACCTGCGCATCACAGGCCTTCCAAAGTCGAAAGCACTCACTTCCGATTTTGTTTGCCTTCAGCACTACTTGCTTGCCATCGGCCCCCTTAATCTTCCATGAACCGGTCCTACCGCCAGCTCCGCATTCGAGAACGCTATCTGCATCTATGCCATTTCCTAATGACTTCGACATCTTCCTACCCCATGGATCCATTCCAAGTCCGTCTACCCAAATACTCTGGAAACCAGGACGATCGAGTAAAAGTGCACTCTTCAACAGTGTGTAGTATAACCATGTTCTGACAATTTCCTTGCCCTGAGGCCTAATTGAAGTCGGAAATGCCCTATCAAACAATTTCGGATCAGTCAAGTAACCAGAGACGTAAAGATTGGAATTTGATGAGTCCATCCATGTGTCAAACACCTTCTCCTCGCCTGTCAGTTTCCCAAGGGTCGAACTCAATTCCTGATAGGTTCCAAGCGTATCCTTACTCTCTCTATCAACCACTTCAGAGTTATTTGGGGGTGGGTCCCTCCATGGTTGCACATAGGATCCTCTTGGTGGAACGACTACTTTGGTTCGGTCCTCAGAGTACCAGATGGGGACTTCTGTATGGTACCACCTACGTCTGCTGATTGGCCAGTCAATGGATATGCCATCTATCCAATCATGTAAGTACTGCCGGTTCCTCTCGGGTATGAATCTGCTTTCCTTTGAAAGTTCCATTAGCCTATCCAGAATATGAGTCTGTCGTACATACCACTCCTTTAGTAGAATAATCTCTATTGGGTTTCCTCCCCTCTCGCTGACTGGTACTTCTTGTAAACGGTCTTCCGTAGAGACTAGATTTCCTGATGATCGTAGTATTTCTATTGCTCTTTTTCGGGCTTCAATTACCTTCATCCCAGATAATGGCCCTGAGACTCCTGTCATCTCACCATCAAGATTAATTGCTACGAATGGTCTAATTCCAAGCTCTCTAAATATGGAGACGTCATTCTGGTCACCGTAAGAGCAAACCATCAGAATTCCACTACCGAAATCCATCTTTACTGACGGATGGGCGGTAATCTCGACATATTGGTCTCGTTCTGCTACCTCTATGGGGAGTTTTACCCTCTTACCTAGTAGGTGACCGTATCGGTCATCTTCAGGATGTACAACTACTATCCCACATGCACAGATCATCTCGGGCCTTGTAGTTGAAATTATGATTTCTTCCCCATCCTCGGTGTGCCACTTCACATTGCATAGTTTCGACTCTCTCTGAACCCTTTGGACCTCCGCATCGGCTATCGTGGTACCTTCAACTGGATCGTAAATATTGGGTCTAAGGTCTTCTACGATATCCCCTCTCTTGAACAGCTCAACGAAAATTGACTGCGATACTGCCCTGTAGTCGGGGGCATCTGTGAGATATTCGTTCTCATAGTCGCAAGATAGTCCGACTCTCCTAGCAGTATTTCGCATAGCCTTGGTGTATTCGTCAATAGTTTCCGAACAAAGCTCTAGGAATTCCGCCCTATCATAAGTCCTCATCTTCCTCCCTGTCTTCTTTTCTACCGTGAATTCGATATTGATGCCATTCCGATCTACTCCCCAGGGGAACTTCACTTCTTTACCAAGTAGCCTCTGACTCCTAGCAATAACGTCGATCATGCTGTACTGGGCAACAGCTCCAATGTGCCATGTTCCACTGGGATAGGGGGGAGGGGTATCAATAACGAAGATCTCCTTATCTGTTTCTTTGTTGAATGCATATCTTTTTCGATAAGCCTCTTCATCGTAGTGGTCTGCTTGAATTCTTTTCTCGAGGTCAACACTCCACCGCTTATCTGAAATCTTAGGCTGTCCCAAGAACCCCACCAAATAATTGACAGAGAGTCGTGTTATTGACCATTGCCGTGCAGTTGTAAAACGTATTTGAGACAATCATCTTTGCCGAGGGGTTGAAGGTATGCCGTTTCACGTCATGGCGGGAGGGACATGGCTAGGGAAGATTCTCAGAACCACATTGGCCGCTTTTTGTCAAGCGCCAGGGAGAGATTTTCCAACATAGTTCCAAAGGATTTCCAGCTAATACCATCTTTGTCACGAGTCCCCAACCAAATACGCAGGAAGGTCAGAGATCATGAGGGTTCCAGTTTCCTAACCATGTTTCCTGTTATGGCTGTCCTGGTCTCACTGGCATTCACAGTATCACTTTTGCCTCATTCAGGTGTATTAGACTGTAGAGATGGTTTCGATAACCCAAGCTACTGCAAGGAAGAGCCCGCACTAAACGTGAATGGAGACTTGGAGGTATACCTTCCAACGGATTCAGATCCACTTAGTGTAAAGAACCTGATCGCACAAGTTGAGAATGATTGGACTACCAATGTGATGGTCATTTATGTCGAGTCTTACGATTACAACGTTACATGCGTCGAGTGTGGGTCAAACGGACAGATTAACATCCTAGAGCAGATAGACAACGTTGAGCGATCCATCAACTATGTTAGGAACGACAAGGGCGAAGAAGACGACGTCGAATACGTACTTTCCATCTCTACCGTAATCAAGGAAGTAAACTCAAGCGGGGGCCGCGTCGTAAAGGCCTTCTTCTCAGGCCTTGCCGAGGCAACTGGAAATCAGCAGCTCTCAGATGAGATAAATGAGACAATAGACTCGCAAAGCGATCTTATTGGCAATTACGCAATTCCAGATGAACAACAGAGGGTAGATCAAATACTACAGGAAATGCCTCAGAATGCTCTTAACAAGCTGGTAAGGAATATAGGCTCAGGTAATGAAATCAAGACCGCATACGGTTGGAGTCGAGCCGTAATAATCATAGGAATATCTGATGATACAGGTAACAAGACAGTTGGCGATATCGTCTCAGAAACACAAGGCACTATTGATAAAATTGCAGTGGAAAATAATTGGGGCACTCCTGGTTCAGAAGGGTGTGGACCCAACCATGGATCATTATGCCTTAGGATGACTCTAACCGGTCCTGCACCACTTACCAACGCAGTCACTGAAGAGTCATTCAAATTATTCTGGCAAGTTTTTCCAGTAGGTGTTGTAATTGTAGCAGCGATGCTGTTCCTCTTCCATTGCGATTTACTACAGACAGGGAGAATTCGATTTGTCCAAGGTGTTAAGGTTGTCATAATATCTGGATTGCCCACACTTTGCGCAGTCTGGGTAACCTTGGGGCTGATCGGTCTTACCGATTATGAAGTAACGATGACAGTAATACTAGTAGGTCCGATCGTACTCTCATTGGGAGTTTCCTATGGACTGCATATTACGAATAGATACGCAGAATCTAAGGGAACCCCCCAAGAGAAGATGTCTGCAGCTCTTCAATCTACAGGACGCGCGGTATTCCTCTCTGCTATGACCACGATTATTGGATTCATCTCTCTAACATTTGCTCCAATGAAGCCCATTCAGACTGTTGGATGGGCGTTGGCCGCGGGCATTGTAGTAGTGTACATCCTCACCATGATAATGGTCCCCAATCTTACAATACTTCTAGATCTCAAAAAGCCCTCACATCCCCCTCCGAAGGTTTTCGTTGCTGCAGTCAACATGCCAGTCAAGTGGTCTCGAATCACACTTGCTCTGTTCATTGCATTGATGGTCATCTCAGCTGGTTACAACAGGCAAAACGTAGAGGAGAACATCGACCTCCTAGAAATGGCACCCAGTGAAGTGGAAGCGGTACAGAAGATGGGTGTATACTCGGATGAGTTTGAAGCAGGTCAACCTGGGTTCTTACTTGTTGATGCAAACATCAAAGCTGAGCCTGAAATCGGTCTAGGGTCAATCACCGCAGAACACCCATACGCCAATCTTGAGGGCATAGAGAATCTCGAGTCTAGATGCAATGATGTTGAGAATGCTACTGCGGTCTCGATAGTCTTCCTGATGAAGGCGATAGCTGTGGGCGTCAATGTATCTGGTAGCCCAATTAACGATTTCATAGAAGATACTCCCCTTCCAGAGCCTATCAAGGAGATTGCAGAGTTAATCTTCGACAGAGACCAATCAGGAAATGTCTCCTTCTGGACTATATTGGATACACTTGATGCCCAGGAGGATGATGGTGGTAGGCAGGCTCAGAATTTCCTACTCTACGTGTTCTACAATAGTATGACAGAAGAAATGAGGGAGCTATTCATTTCTCCGGATTATCAGCGTTCTCTGATATACATAGATATGCCATTCATGGATGTCAAGAGTACTGCAATAACTACAGAGCAGATTAACAACTGGGCAAAGGCTGCTGGAGACTCTGAAAATCCAATCAACGTATTGGGTGACTCACTAATCGGTGTTGCTTCAATAACGATAGAAGTAAATAATTTGATAGTAGACTCACAATGGACCTCTCTGGCATTCGCACTTGGGTTTACGATAATCACCCTCGCTCTGGTTTTCAGAGATATTAGATACGCTTTCCTTACCACAATCCCAGTAGGATTCACCGTAGCCATGCAGTGGTTAGTAATGGATGCGTGGGGCCTATCACTATCACTTGTGACAGTGATGATCGGGTCAATCCTTGTTGGCGTGGGTATAGACTTCTCCATACACATTGCAAATAGGGTCAAGGAGATGGGCGGAACATTGGATGGAATTCGCACTGCATGCTCAAGTACCGGAATGAGCCTGTTCGAGGCTACAACAGTAACTGCCATGGGCATGACATGTGCTTTTGGAATAGACATCCCCGCAATAGGCCCCTTCGTTACAGTCATTATTGTCCTCCTTATTGTGGCTGCTCTCTCTGCTCTTCTGTTACTACCGGCGATTTACTCTTTCATGGTAACTTCCAATTTGGGCCTTACAGGCGGTACGACAGCAATGGTGAAGACGGCTGGTTTGCACACGCAATCGCAAAACACAAACATAGATGCCTTAGAGTCAAGAATATCCTACTCTCAAACAGACGAAGCCTGGTGAATCAAATTTATTGCTATGTTCTGACTAGGACGCTCATGGTAAACTACTGGCTGATGAAGAGCGAACCCCACGTCTATCCTTGGGAACAACTGGTTTCCGATGGCTCCACACATTGGGACGGAGTAAGGAACTATCAGGCTAGGAACATCATGCGTGACGATATGGTTGTTGGTGACATGGTACTGTTCTACCACTCAAACTGCAAACCCCCGCATGTTGCTGGAGTAGCTAAGGTTTGCAAGGAGGGGTATCCCGACCATACAGCCCAAGAGCCAGAATCAAAATACTACGATCCAAAGGCTTCGGTAGAAAATCCTAGGTGGGTCATGGTAGATATTGAACCTGTATCAGAAATGACCTCAGTAGGCTTGCCTGAACTTAGATCCAATGGAGATCTTGAGGGAATGCCTCTATTGCAAAGGGGTCAGAGGCTTTCAGTTCAGCCTGTAAATAGAATACATTTCGAAATTGTATGCAAAATGGGCGGATTACCCGGAATACCTGAGTAGTGGGCGTGTCCTCGGTGGACGCTCGTCATCAGTGAGAGTGCAGCACCAGCTTTCTCCGTCCCGAAGTCCCAAGGCATCCAGCATCCCCGGTAGGGCTGCTCGCTTCCGCTCCTGACCTGGTTCCCGGGCGTGAGACGCTTGCAGAATCCCTCCGGATTCCGCTAACGCCAACCTGGATCTCTTGGGGGCGAGACATCGCAGTCAGCTGGTGTAATCCCAAAGGCTCGTTTGCGCCGCCCTCGGACTTCGAGTCACCATTATCAACGATTTGTGAAAAATAGAGCACGTCAACTCCCCCTCTAGCCCAATTATCGCGCAATGACGACACCTATGAATATGCCCAGTCAATCAAGCTTCATACTTCGACGGGCAGCCTGTTTGAATCTCAAAGGACTCGATTACCCAGATCAGTGTCCCATCAGACGAATGTTCTGACTTTAGTACCCCTCTGACAGCAATAGTCCTACCCTCATCAAAGCCATCTGGAATCGGAGAGTCGTTGAAATCGACAATCAATTCCTCTGTGTTACCTTGCAAAGTAAACACCAGCTCATCGTAATCCATTGATCCGGGCAATACTATACCACGAACGAAGATATTTTCGCGTTCGAATCTCTCAGGTTCACTCATTACCTCGTCAACACTGTACTGGACTTGGGGGTCAACAGTCACCATCATTAGACCAAAAATAGCTATCGATGTGCCGAAAACAATCAGCAGACGTGACAGCCGAGTGAGTTGCACAGTGTATTCTAGGAGCGAATCTCTAAATGTGTTTGTATCCAACTGCTTCAGATAAAGACGAAAAGCCGGACTCTCTAACTCTACTCTTGATTCCTCTGACTATACTTGACACTACTGTAGGGCCATTGAATACCAGTGCTGAGTAAAGTTGAATCAGCGATGATCCAGAAATTATTGCATCCCATGCAGTTTCCTTGGATTCGATACCTCCAACTCCAACAATAGGAATTTTGCCCTGAGTTTCTCCATAGACCAAATTTATCACTTCAAGAGAGCGTGAATTGAGAGGGCGTCCAGACAACCCCCCGTCACTTGAGAAAGCCTTTCTAGACTGAGTGGATAGTGGTGCTGGCCTCTTTATGGTCGTATTTGTGGCAACTATGCCATCAACGCCAGATGCTGTACAAAGAGAAACGGTTTCCAGTATCTCATCATCAAAATTATCCGGAGAAAGCTTCAGCAAAATTGGCTTGTGGGCTCCCTTCATTTCCCGTACCTTGTTACATGATCTTAGAATCGAAGATAGGTGCTCTTGTCCTTGAAGATCTCTAAGACCTGGAGTATTGGGTGAAGAGATATTGAGTACGAACATGTCGGCGTGATCCCAAAGAATATCCAGTGTAGAAGCATAATCGTCTGCTGCATGTTCATTTGGGACCTTCTTGGACCTACCAATGTTGGCAGCAACTGGTGTCTTTGGCCATTTATCTTCGGATTTTCGTGAAATCAACCTCTTCCGAATTTCCGATGCACCAGGATTGTTGAAACCCATCTTATTCACTAGCGCTCTATGCCTATTGGCACGGAACATGCGAGGCTTTGGATTCCCATCCTGCGGGTATCTTGTAACTCCGCCATACTCTGTCCATGAGAATCCCATAGCAGACCAGGCCATGAGAGCCTCTGCACCTTTATCGAAACCAGCTGCTAAACCTAGGGGGTGGTGGAACATCTTTCCAAAGACTTCAATTGGAACTTCTGGAGGTCTGTAAAGGGCGTTCAGCATATTCTGACCCGCGCTAGTTTCACCAAAACCCCTCATTACTCTCATAGAAATAGAATGGGCAGTCTCGGAGTCAATGAGTCTCAGTGCAGGTCTTCCCAAAACACTCCACGCTATTCCCATCACTTACGCCATACGCATCCATTCTTCAATCGTTAGGTTTCAAATCTAGTTATTACGGACTTTGTCAAACAACTTCGGCTTCGCGCGCGCTCGCGTGTGCGCGTGCGTTGAAGGCCCCATCACTCCACCTAGTTTATACAGGGCATGTTACGGCCAAACAAATCCAGAGGCATCATATGAAACTAGTAATTCTTGAATCTGGTGCTAAGGCTAAGACTATCAAAAAGTACCTCGGAAAGGGGTGGATTGTAGATGCTTGTAATGGCCATGTTCAGGATTTACCAGTTAACAACAAAGCAATGTGGGCTTACAAGGATGGGGAGTTGCCCAATCCTCCATGGAGTTGGACAGATGAAAAGGCGGAGAGGAAACTATCCGTGATAATGAACAAAGCATCAAAATCTTCCGTGAACGAGATATTTATTGCTACTGATCCTGATAGAGAGGGGGAATTTATCGCATGGAGACTCAAGGAGATTCTTTCCGATTTCGACTCGATACAGAGAATCTCGTTCAACGAGATTACGAAGGACGCGGTAATGTCTGCAATTTCCGAACCACGAGATGTAGATATGGATCTTGTCAATGCAGCCATAGTTAGGAGGCTGATAGACAGATTAGTAGGTTGGAGATGCTCAAAATTCTGCAAATCATGGAAATTGAAATCAATGGGTAGGGTACAGACCCCAACACTTGGCTTCATTGTAGAAAAGGAGTTGGAGAGAGATAACCATGTGCCCAAAGAGTACCATTCGGTTTCGGTTCCTTCCAATGGTATTGAGATGAATGTTAGATTCCACGAATCGGATGATCCCGATGCTTGGTTAGATGATGATGGAAAACATCATCCAAATAGAACCTCGAATACTAAATTGGCCGAACAAACAGTGGATCAGATCAACTCCTCAAATAAATTGATCCTAACAGAAGCTAAGGAGGGTACGGTTAATCGTAAACCAAAACCACCTTTCACAACGGATACTATGCTTCAAACTGCCAACTCTACTCTAGGGTGGTCCATATCAAAGACCAGTGGGGTCGCTTCATCCCTGTACAATGGAGGACACATAACCTATATTCGCACAGATTCAACTAGAACTAATGCAAAGGCCAGAAAGAGTATCAGAGACCATATCTCTGGTAAACTAGGAGAAAAATACCTGGGTCAAGGAGTAGGTGAGTCAGCGAAGAAGGGCAGCAATGTTCAGGATGCGCACGAAGCAATTAGACCCAGTGATCCAACGATTGAGAATGCAGGAAAGGATACAGATGAAAAGAAATTGTATCAACTGATTTGGTCAAGGTTTGCAGCCAGCCAAATGTCCAATTCCGTTAGAGAAAGGAGGGCTCTGAAATTTTCATGTGATGGGGTGGAGGTACCGATTACTGGAACCGCTTCATGGAGGACGCACGACGGATGGGAAAATGTATTTTCGTGGTCCATGGGAGAAGTCCAAACAAAACCCCCAGAAGTACGATTTTCTACAGGCGAGTCTTGGGATATTGATTCTAATGCTGAAATGACTGTTGATTTCACTAAACCTCCAAGGAGATTCACCGAAAGCTCGATTATACAAGAAATGAAGAAAAGTGGTATCGGACGGCCATCCACATATGTTTCAATGGTCAAAAACCTCGAACAGAAGCGATATATCGAAAAAGACGGAAGCTCACTGATTCCGACAAAAAACGGTAGAACCTTGTGGTTAGATGTTGCCCCGCATTACAATCAACCAGATGGAGAATTATTCTCCGCAGATTTTACCGCAATTATGGAGTCGGATTTGGATTCTATTGAAGATGGCCTATCCGAAGCCCACTCAAAGTGGACTGAGTTTGAACAACTATTTCGTAAGATTCACCTACTTGCATTGGAAAAGAGAAAACAGAAGCCCACACTAAAGCAGATAGAATATCTTCAAAGAATACTGGCAAATATGTCTCAGGAGGAAACTTCCGAGATATTAGACAATAAATCACTAATGCAACTGTCTGGGGAAGATGTGAAGAATATTCTTGATGAAATCAGCGAAGAAAGGAAGACAAACATCGCGCCGAGTGAAAAGCAGATAGCGTTAATCATTAGAGTCTCAGATAGATTACGTCTAGAATTGGATGTTATTCTCGGCGAGATGGGGTTAACGGAACTTTCCGAACTTACTGGTGGAAAAGATGGCAGTGCCAGTGATTTGATTGATAAGCTACTAAATATGGACAGAAATAGTCCTGCAACAGAAAGGCAGGTTTCTGCAATAATTTCTATGATCGAAAAACTAGAGATGCCAATAGAGCAAGCTCTTGAGGCCGTCAGAACAGAATCAATAGAAACTATCACCAAATCTGATGCAAGCATTCTGATTGGAAATCTTAAGAAAACAATAAATTCCAAGCGCAGAAGCAAGAAATAGTAGAGTATGGGGATAATATGATTCGTGAGTTCGATGTTGTTGTGGTTGGTGCAGGGCCTATTGGGGGCTATCTTTCACGAAGGTTCAACGAACACGGAAACAGCGTTCTCATGATCGAGGAACATGACCAGATTGGAAGGCCATTCCAATGTGCCGGTTTGGTGAATCCCGCATCAATGAAGACGATAGGTTTGGAGGATACAATTCTAACTTCAATATGGGGAGCTAACATCCATAGTCCTACAGGCACAAGAGTAACGATAGGTGATCCTAGCGTTCCACGTACATTCTCTGTCTGTAGAAAACTCTTCGATGAAGCCGTTGTAATGCAATCAATAGCAACCGGCACAGAAGTCCTCCTATCATCAAAGCCGTATTCAGCAATAGTTTTCGATGAATTCGTAGAAGTGAAGATAGATGGTCCGAATGGTGACGAAACCGTTCACTGCAAGCTACTATGTGGTGCCGATGGTGCACACTCATGGGTCCGTAGAAATTTCCGTATGGGGAATCCTCGTGAAACTATGATTGGTTTCCAGATTGAAGTAACGGGCTATAATGGAGATTCAGGGATGTTAGACATGTACACTGGAAAGAACATTTCACCTGGATTCTTCAGTTGGGCGATACCCACTGGAGATACTACTAGAGTAGGCACATGGACAAAGGCCGAGTTGATGAATGGCTTATCCAGCGAGCAGTATCTGGACAAGTTGTTGCAAGATCAGAAAATCAACTCTAGGTTCGAGCTATGTTCTGAGGTAGCTAGATTTTGCGGGCCAGTTCCTAGTGGCATTGTTAGAAAACCACTAATTGAGAGGGTGGCACTTTTCGGAGACTCTGCAGGGGTGTGTAAACCTACAACTGGGGGAGGCATAGGCCCTGGATTCAAACAAGTGGACTTACTAGTTCCGAGGCTCAGCAAATGTATGGAGAATAACGAATTAAGCAGAGGTACCATGAATTCAATATCTTCATTGCTGAAGGAGATGGCTCGGAATCAGAGGAAGAAGAGAGCACTAAGGGATGCATTTTTGACTGAAATGAGTGATTACGAGCTTGAGAGGATATTCGATGTTTGGGCTAGGCCCGAGGTTACTGATTTGATAAATGAATTCGGCGACATTGAGAATCCGATACCACTAGGAATCAAGATGCTCAGGGAAGTACCCGAATTCCGAAGGCTTGCAGGTAGGGCCGCCAAAGCCGTATTGTGGGGATAGCATGGATAGCTACGAACAGAGCATCAGGTACCCTCCATTCGAACTTGAACATATGAATCCTACAAACATTCCAATTTCTAAGGCTAAAATCGATAATTCTGGCATGAGTGTGACGAGCTTCACAATTGGATCAGAAGATGACTGGTTCGTTCAGTGGAGGGGGCATGAGGGAGACGAAGATGAGTTGCTAAAGCTAGAGTGCGAAATCACAGATTCTCCTCCAAGTTTCTTGACCGATACAAGGGTAGGTTGGTTCATCAGACCAGATAGGCTGCACAATATTTCTAGAAAGCTAATTATCCCCACAGTAACATTACTAATACTCTCTTTGTTTGTACATGCTATAGAGCCTGGATTAGTTGAACAGGGAATAATCGATGAAACTATTGCAGGCTCAATTTCCATAGGTCCTCTGGACTATCCTAGGTTGCTATTCTACACTTTCCCACTATTCATCTTACCACTTGTATTCAGAACCATCGCAAACTTCAGAGATTTCAATAGGCAGAAGGATATCTCAGAGAGCCCATATGAGGAACCCGAAGTTATCATAAGTGCAGAAAGGGGAGCAATAGATTTCGAAGTGAGAAAAAAAGACATGAATCTGCAGTTAATTCGCTCTAGAGTCCAAGTCGGTGTAGCTATGCCCGAGAGGAGTTCGGTACTAGCGACACTGGATAGGCACGAATCTGGACAGCCTGCTCCTGGAATGTCAACTAAGCTACCCGAGAAAAGGCTGGTCTCTGGTGATGAGACTGGAACTGGTGTAGGCGAATCCATTCCAATGCAACTATCATCGAAGAAATCAGTGATTCTAGAGCCTCTTAGGATAATGGAAAAAGGCGATTGGACACAGACCATAGATTCTACAACAGAATTCACATTGAAAATGCCATCAGATCAATGGCCAGGTACCGTATATTCGTCACTTATCGCAATCCATTGGGAGGTTGTTTTGGAGTTTCTTGAATCCAATGGTAGGAGGATTTTCTGGGTTTTACCAATAATCATGCCACAATCCGAAGAGCCGACAGAAATTCTCAGAGCGCCGGTGATTAGCGGTAGAGCAGAACTATCAGACCTGTAATAGAGCCTGGCTCTCTTCTAGAATGTCCAGAATATTGTAGTCTGAGTCCCTTCTAGCCGGAGTGAAGCCACAACTTAGTATAGATTCCTTCAATTCGGAAATAGTAGCCATTGTCTTGGTGGTTCCAGAAGCCGATACTACATTCTCTTCCATCATGGTTGATCCTATGTCATCGGCTCCTGCCGTCAGAGCGATTTGAGCCACTTTCAACCCCATAGTAGGCCATGAAGCTTGAATGTGGTCAATGTTACTCATGAATAGCCTGGATACTGAAACATGCCTGAGGTACTCCACTGCGCCTGCACCTAGGTTTGTCGCGCCCCTCCTAATCCCTATTTTTCCGAAAGCATTGTTCTCGAGCATTACTGGCCATGAAATGAATGATGTGAATCCAAGGTAACCATTTGACAATGAGCTCTCCTGTAATGATCTGATCTTATTCATGTGCTCTACCCTATCTTTGATACTCTCGCCGAAACCGAAGACGTTGGTTGCAGAAGTAGTCAGGCCCAATGATTGCGCCTCCCCCATGACCCTAATCCAATTCTCAGAGGACCCCTTCCTAGGTGAAATGCCACTCCTTACACTATCAACGAGCATTTCTGCGCCTCCTCCCGGAAGTCCGTGCATACCAGATTCGCGAAACCTAGATAGGACCTCAATGGTGGATAGTCCAGAGACTTCTGCAATGCCCTCAATCTCAATGGGCGAGAAGCAGTCCAAAGATATCGAGGGATGCCTCCTAGAGAGCTCTGATAGTAACTCAGTATACCATTCGAAGTTTAGTGATGGGTTAACCCCCCCCTGCATTAGGATTCTCGAACCGCCTAGTTCCTCTAACTCATCAATTCTGGCGCTAATCTGGTCAAATGTCTGTGTATATCCTTCATCATGACCGGGAGAACGGTAGAAGGAGCAGAAATTGCAGTTGATTGTGCAAATATTGGTGTAATTGATATTTCTATCAATCATAAAAGTAACGATATTCCCCGGTACTTGCGTTTTTCTCCTCTCTGAAGCAACATACATCAATTCGCTCAAGGGCGCTTGGAGGTATATTTTCTCCGCGTCTTCTACAGTTAGAAGAGGAGGATCGGCCGAAAGCTGGCTCTGTAGAATTGTTTGCCAATCAGTCATGTATTCTCTTACCTACTACCTGCTCAATTTCGTCTAACATCTTTGGACACGATGATGATAATACTAAGGGGCCTTGTTCTGTTATCAAAACGTCATCCTCTATTCTAATTCCTATACCCGCGTACCTTTCAGGAATTAATATGTCATTTCTCCATGATCCAAAGTACAGACCCGGCTCAATTGTCAAAACCATCCCTGGCTCTAGTAAGAACGAGGAGTTTGGGTCGCCTTGGCGGCCCCCTCCAACGTCATGCACGTCCAATCCTAGAAAGTGCCCAGTACCGTGCATGAAGAAATTTCGTATTTGGCCTTCAAAAACACCAGGGTTTTCTTCGACTCTGCCCAATGCATCTTCTAGAGAGCACTTTAGTACTCCAAGTTCTATCAGTCCCTCTGCTATGGTCTCACATACTGCCTCATGCATCGAAACCCATGGCATTCCTGGTTGACAAGCATCTATTCCTGCTAGTTCAGCTCTTAGGACAAGTTCGTAAATTTCCCTCTGGGGTTGGGAGAACTTCCCATTCACTGGCCAAGTGCGAGTAATATCTGATGCATATCCGCTGACTTCACATCCTGCATCGACTAGTACAAGATCCCCGGATCTTATCACCTGGTTATTATTCTTGTAATGTAGAACAGTAGCGTTATCTCCCCCGCCCACTATTGATGGGAAGCTCCACTGACTCAGTGAGGACATGAAGTGACCTTCTACCTCGGACTGAATCTCCCATTCTCCCATACCGGGTCGAGAATTGCGCATTGCCTTTTCATGGGCCGATGATGCAATGGATGCGGCCTCTTGCATATATTCGATTTCATTTGCTGACTTGATCCTTCTAATTGGATCAATATATGTGCGTAAGTCCTCGGTTTCAGTATTCTCATCGAACAATATGTCTAATGATGAGGATGCGCCAGGTATGGTGAAAATTCTACTTCCATCCGAAATTAACTCTTTGATGCAGGAATCAAGACTTTGTAATGAATCCGTATGATCAACTGGCCATGACTTAGCACCATCAACGCCTATACGTATTCCTTCCCATATTTCCTTCGTTGTATCCCTCTCTGGTACAAACAGTGTTGTCACCCATTTTCCAGATGAATTCGTTGCTAGTAATGTACCTTCATCTTCTTCCCAGCCACAAAGATATAGCATGTATGAATTGGGCCTAAATGGATATGCAACATCATTGGATCTTATTTTTCGATCGTTTGTTGGTATTATTACTAAGCTCGACTCGGGTAATTTAGAGAATACTAATTCCTGGCGATTCAGGTACTCTGCCCTATCGAATGGTAAACTCATACAAATCCCTGTAATTACTGCCTTTTGGTCTTTTCAGGATTAGTTCCACTTAGGAATTTCTGAATCGTCTGATTTGGATCGTCTAAATACAGAATATGACAAGAAGCCACCAGAAATAATCAGAATTAGTATTGAAAGAGGAGGACTACCAGATTCGCTATTATCCACTACTATAACTGAGATCATAGTTGACTCAGAGTCGTCGTCAATTACTTCAATCGACAAGACGAAACTATCGTCATTCACTCCATCGGGCCATGATATAGATCTAGATGTCCCCTCATAGGTCGGAACATTGTCAACTCTCCAAACATATCTGAGTCCATCTATATCGTTCGAGGTATCCGTAGATAGCGAGGCATCGACAACAATTGAAGAGTCTGGAGACAGAGCAACCTGATCATTATCGAAATAATTCTCCCCGTTAATGGTTAGGCGTGCTATTGGAGCAATGTTGACAATTTCGAGCGTAGAAGTTGAGAGTGCCATATTCCCTGCATTATCAGATACAGATAGTGAAATGACGTAAACGCCTGAGTTAATGAGAATGAGTTCAATTGACCGGTAATCGAGCCCACTGAAAACCTGATTTATTTCTTCACCCGAGCCTCCAAGCTCGTTTATTGACCATGTGTATGTTAGTCCTTGTATTCCCCAGTATTCGTCGAAAGTCGAAGAGGCATCTAAGAATACTGTGTCCGTACCTTCGGGCAGCTCTTCGGGAATATTCAA
This sequence comes from uncultured Candidatus Poseidoniales archaeon, assembly GCA_902530535.1. GTDB lineage: Archaea > Thermoplasmatota > Poseidoniia > Poseidoniales > Thalassarchaeaceae > UBA36. The sequence goes on along the minus strand of CACAAP010000001.1, from coordinate 11,521 downwards.
TATTACACTAGGAGGGGTGTTATCGATCCTAATACTGATACAATCGTGCGAGTAAGTTGAATCTTCAATTTCGGATTGGGCGAATATAATGATGTCATGCCATCCATCATCAAAATCAATCAGGTCGATCTCGAAAGTTAGGGTATCGCCGTCCCACTTAATATCGGAAAGACTCGGGTGCGGAGTAGAGTTGTAATTAACTGCATAAAGTGAGTCTTCGCCTTCAAGCCCCCCATAAGTGCACTTAATTGTACTTGAAGTACGAATTATGGTTGAGAATGATGGTACAATGCCATCTATAGTTGAAGATAACGCGTCTAGGATATATGATTCGCTATGCCAATAATCCATTCCACTTTCATGAATATGCATTGTAGGAGTAAATAACTCATCTGTAACCCCTAGGGTTTGAATGAAAATGCTTGCAGACTCTAGAAGAGGGATGCCATGTGAGTCAATTACGCTCACGGTCAGTATGCAAGAGCATGAGCCTACTGTTTCAGGTGAGATGTCGATATCAAATGTCCATTCAGTCAATGGGCCAGAAGTAACGCCTTGATAGAATTCAGATACCGAAACGTAGTGTCTTGTTGAAGTCGAGTCCAACAACTCCCAACTTGCGGAATGGGGTTCCAATTCATCCATCACTAAAGCCTTGAATGTTAACTCATCATCAATCACAGTCCCGTCTTCCATATCAATGCTAAGTGTAGCACGGAAGTCATTCTCCGCCTGCGAATTTAATACTGCTATATTCGAAGCAAATAATAGAATTACTAAGATGGCAGAGACTCGATTGTGTGAAGATAACATGACTCTCATGTTGCTCGCGTTAAGCAACACTATTCAATCCCATGTAATCATGTTTCTATCTATCAGATATTCTCATCTGCCATGAAAGCTCATCGAGCCATAGTCCTAGTGTATCTCGATCAATGTACTCCTTTGCTGTACTAGCCGAAAGGACGCATTCGCATGCTGCAGATGCCAGTAATGCAGCATCATAAAGGGAAAGACCTGAGCCCAGGGCTGCTGCAAGTGATGTTGCGGCTGCATCATGCATTCCGATCTGCTGTTCAGCAGCAGGTGCCATGCATGGTATCAGCATCGATTCAGAATCACGCTGGTACAACTGGACGCCGTTAATTCCTCCCAGTACAAGAATTCCTTCCCATGAATACTCAATCAACATATTCTGGGCCGCTTCCTCTATGTCTGATCCGATTCGGCGAGCTAAAAGGGACATCCCCCTCTTCTCAAAAATCACTACCGATGCGCCTCGGCTCTTTTCCAGGCCTGTTAATTTCGGATCTACTATCACTGGAATCCCAATCTTATTTGCCTTTGAAATTAGTTTAAGAGATTCTTCAATAGTAACAACTCCCTTGTCATAGTCAGAAATAACCAAGGCACAACTATCCTCTAAATCTTCTATTGCAGAAGAAGCGAGCTCAGAAGAAATTTCTTCACCTACGGGTTCGTTGGTACCTCTATCTGCCTGAAGAAGTATTTGCCCTCTATCGAGAAGGCTCTCTCTGCTCCCGAAGAATCGAATCTTAGTAAGAGTCTCCCTGGATGGAATCATAATCACGTTATCCGTCGAAATTTTGAATTCTTTGAGTGTAGAAATTATTGACTCCCCCTCGGAATCGTCCCCTAACGCAGTATGGAATGAGACTTTCATGCCGAATGAAGAGAGTCCTATTGCTATATGTGCAGATGCACCCGGTGACTCCTCCGAATGGGTAATCTTGAGCACAGGTACTGGGGCTGTAGAGTTCAGATTATTTGCAAAACCGTGGTGATATCTATCGAGCATTGTGTCACCAATTAGTGTCACCTTTTGGCCATCTATTGTTTTCAAAAGATTTCGCAGAGTCTTGAGGCTTTCCTGTCTTCTTTCGTCAGTATCATCTGTCACGTTGTTCCCACGGAGGTCACACGGATGATATTTGGGGATAGCGTCTAATTTGGTAGCGTCCTCGATCATACATGGAGTGGACCGGGAAATGGTGGGTTTTCGATGGCCCTGCGTATAGTAGATTATGGGAGAAATCGGCTATTGGAGTACTTATCGATGGAGGTGGATTAGCTCTTTCTGACATTGAAGTCATATTCTCAAGGAATCACAGAGGAGTTTCCTTTCCTTTGATTCCAGATGACAATGCCATGTTGGAATGGGTGAATGAGAGACTACTTAATGACCCGACAATTATACAGGAATATGCGATTTTAGAAGCATTAAGAGTTCCGGGTAACAAAGTTGTACTCCACCATAACTTCTCTAAATTGGGCATAGATAATTGTAATTCATGGGGAATAAGGTGGTCCTCAGATAAGCATCCCGCTAGAGATAATCCAGATTCAGAAGTTATTTGGTTCAATTCGAGTCAATTATTGAGTGGTAAATCCGAACAATCTCATTCGTTAGAATCATTACTTCAGTGGTCAAATGAGGTATATTCGAAGGATAGGATCTCAGAGGTTCTTGTAGTGGATGAGGAAAAGTCTGTGGTCACTTATCGTATATCTGAGTCTAATCCTACTGGAGTTCTACGTCCACCAGACTTCAATGAGTTTCAAAGGATCTCGAAGCTTAAATCAATTGATCTAGGAGAAGATGGAGTATTCATTATTGACGACGATGATTGGGGATTCGATGCTATTGGATTGCCATTACATGGCGGAAGACAACTCGAAAATATCGAATACGAGGTTGTCCAATCCGTAACGAACCAGGCAACTGAGAACATGTCGGTTACGTCTAGTATAATTCTCGATCTTTGGAAAAGAGGTCTGAACACTAGGTCTGGTTTCAAGTACGGGACAAAGTGGAGATGTTACCCCGCAGATGTAGGGGAGGGTCACGCTCCTTGGTTAGTAGTAGACCCATCATCAGAGAATCCGAAGAACTGGGCTGAGGCCTGCCTCTCATCGAGGTTAGCTTCAGGGGTAAACAAGGATTGGCTTTACCCAATTAAGGAAGGTGGAAACGGTTGGAGATACCTGCAAATATCCAGACCACCCTCCGATTCAAGATGGAGTAATCCAATCAGGCACTAATTTTGCTTGTTCAGCCTGTTTCCAGTTGCTAAGGATAATGCCATCAAGATAAGAACTGTTGAAATTGCATTGGAGGGAGTTGCCAGCCAGTTTAATGGGCCGAAAGGCAGATCTCCTTCCGCAGTTAATTGGAAAGGGATTCTTTGCTCGATGTTATCCGAGTCTAAAACGACAAGCTCGCCCTTTGCAATCATCCTCGGCTCCAGAAGCCCATCGGGGATAATTCGCAATTCGATTGCATCTCCTGGGTAGAACGTCCCTTCGGTTAGTGGTTCAGCAATTCTTCCAGCTGCACCTTCGATCGTGATGCTGTTGTAAGTCCTGGGGCCGGAACCAAGTGATCCCGGATATAGAGCAATAGTAGAGTCTGAGTCCCAAGGTACGGTTACTTCGATTTCATCTGTTGATAATCTATGGTTTACTACGATCCAATCTATAGAAACTGTGTTCTTTGGACGATCCTGGCAACCAATAGATCCTTCAATCGTCCCTTTGGAAGATGAAGAGTTTGTTATTTCAATTAATTGAATCCTTGTAGAGTTACCATAGTGAGGGGGGATCACAACACCGCCTGTTGATGAGATATCAACTACCACCATACATTTGTCGGTTGTGAAAATATCTGCAATGATTGGTTCATCATCTAGAACCACTATAGGATTTCGGGGAACTGTTAGTGTAGAGTTAGCATCACCAACGAAATCGAACTCGATGACTGCGGAACTATCACTAATATCTATGACATTGGCTGTCCATTGGACAAGCCTCCCGTGATTGTCCCAAATCTTCTTTCCAGTATGTCCAAATCTATCACCAACATCGAAAACATCACCTGCTGATCCATAGTCTCTAGCCCTCAATAGAGCTTCATCTCCATCTGCTTCAACAATCTTAACCCATGGTTTTGTTGGGTCGGTATTCACTAGGTTGGAAGACACATCTCCGAAATTGAGATCCTGCTGTTCGACTAGTATGCCGTGTCCGGGTAAACCCTTATCGAAACCAGTATTCGACCTGAGTGTGATCCAGATATACTCTTGGGGGGCTATCTCAATCTTTAGTGGATTACCACCATTAGACAGTGGTTCCAGGGAGAAGTTTCCATCGGAGGTTAAACTAGGCTCAATTGGATCTATGGCATCAATTAGTTCGAGAGTGGAAGATGAAGGTAGAGTTGGCCTAGATCCATCATCTATCCAATTTCCACTGGCCATTACGTCCCAGTCACCTAGTCCATGCCAGTTTCTCGTGGGTGCATCGCTATGTACATCGTACAAATCTACGGCACCCATCTGATGCAGCATCTCATGAATTAATACGCCGAGGCCTCCATGTACTGAAGCCATCGTGTAGTGTTCGAATGAATACTCGCCGACCACTACAGGCTCGTAAAATGCCGAGAAGTGGCTCCAAATGCTTGTCGATGGGCCTCCCTCTTCTTGTGCTTGTCCAGAGTGAAGTATTAGTAGCCTGTCAACAATGAAATCGCCATCAAGATCCCACTGAGAGATGTCCTGGTTCTGAAATGTACTGGTTATCGCTTCTCTTGCTAATTCTCTAGCGCCTCCTGAGTCTGCTCCAGTGTCTCTCTCAGTTTCGGAATCTGTTCCCCAGTGAGGCTCCAAGTATGGGGATGCCCAGGTCTCTCCTACTACCGTTGTCATCAATTGAGAATCGCCGCCGCTCATCTCGGAGATGTATTGTTCTGCTGAGTTATTGCCTTCAAACAGTCCCCCCAGTAGTGAGTTAGGAAAAGGCTTGGCGGGGAAACTGACTCTAAGTACCGGCCAGAATTCTTCTTCTGCGAGTCCGACTAATGGGCTTTCATTAGCATTTCTAGTTTCGACTGTTGATGATATTGCGTCATTAACCGATTCGGAATTTATGTATACGAACGAAGAAGCCATCAATAGCATGGTCACAGAAAGAATTCGGAAAATACTACTTGGTGCGCTTTTGCTCACATCTTTTGGCCGGTAGCTAATGCTTTCAAATCAATCCCCCTGTGTTAACTCGTTGAGTCTAATTTGACTGCCAATTTAACTGATGACTCTAAGAGGCAAGGAGTTTGATACGAAATCAGATAATATCGCGGAAAGTATTGCAATAATAATCTTCAATCCATCGAACTCGATTGGTAGAGTTAGAATTATCAAACCTGATGAAATTGCTAGTAAGCGCTTCCTGAATCTGGGCTCGCCGTTATTTATCATGCCATATATTCTGGTTAACGAGAGGGAAATCGTTGTCACTGACCAGATTACAAGTATCCATGAAAGTGCCATACCTATGGAGAACATGGAGTAGGCGTCGTATCTAACAAGTACCCCATCGGGCCTGCCAGATGTTTCAGATAACTCAAACAGGATGGGGAGGCCCTGATACCATATTAGGAAAATGACGATTGGGATGATAGTTGTCGTTAGGATAAGTACCGATATCAGCCAATTGCGCTCTGATGGATAGAGTCCCGGCCTAGCGAACGAATAAGCCTGTATTGAGATCAATGGAAGCGATGACAACAATGCTAGAAGAATCACAGCAGCCCACCTCAACTGTAGCCAATCGAACGGCCCGTAGATGGATATGTTCTCGTTGTTGGGACCAGTTTCAAAGGGCAATACATCCAGCCAGTGAGTAATCATATTATCTATTGAGAAGGACCAGAAGAAACTCATTATGATCAATGTAACTGAAATTCTACGGGCTATTGTATTCAGGTCTCTGAGGTGTTCTTGGATGTCCCAGTTCGGGAAGACGTTAACGAATTCGCCAGTCACAATACATCCTTCGCATCGGGCAATGTTCTGGCTGCAAGAACCGTTCTATATACGCCATAAGCAGCCCATGCACTAACGAAGAACGCTGTACCGGTGGCGAAGTCTGTGAAGTCCACACCTTGGAAAACAATGGGGCTATCGGAACTAGCCCATCTGACCCCTAGGTAGAACGATAGCAAGCAGCCGAACGCCCTACGTAATCCTTCGGGATAAGCCAGTTCGCTCGCTAGGAATTCTGGTCCATCGTCATATTTGCGTTCGAGAATCTCCTTCTGAACGACGGCCCCTACGATAAGTGCAGTTAGGCTAGTCCAGTAGAACAGGTTACCTTGTGAGAATACCCTATGGGATATTGCGTCCTGACGTTCCTTCTCGAGTTGGTCTTCGGACACTTCTAGCAGGAATAGCGAGTCATAGGTACCAACAGAGATGGTACGGGTTTCCAAGGTTGATCCGCTCTCATCAGTGGTAATAGTGCCAGGTGGGTTGATCGAGAAAGATAGGACGTTCCAGTAATCCATCTCGTCGGGTATCCCCCCTCCATCTACAGAATTTCCGGCTATCCAAAATTGTACTACGCCCATATCGCCTTCGGGAGCGGTCCATGTCAATACCCATGATCCATCAAGATCCGTGTCAGAGTGTGAAACATCATCAGCTCGGCCCTCTGCGTAACGAATTTCTTGGTCGTCTTGCCAGGTGAAGTTTCCAATTGAGTCAGAAGAAATCAGGAAACCTGCTTGTGTGTTTCCTTCACCGCCCGATAGTGTCAGAGAATCGGCTACCCTGATAGTGAGTTGGTAACTCTCGGATGGCTCGTACATCAGGGGCACACCTGTGACCATTACAACTGCTCTCTCTGATGGCGCGCCGTTGTTATGGCAGGAGCAACCGTACTTTACGGTCAACTCATCGTTGGAATTGTAAGCCCCGGGACCATTGCTCATTCCGAGAGCAGGAATTGATACCGCAACGACTACGATAAGGCATACGAAGGCGCGACTGACGCTCACACGCATGATATCACTAATCCTTTCTCGCAGTCGATGTCAAATAACGGTTGGGGGAGGTAGGCCTCATAACTCCTTGATAGAGGAATTCAATTCATTCATCATCTTCTTGCCGTCACCGAATAGCATCATAGTCTTGTCCTCATAGAATAGGTCGTTGTCGACTCCTGCATATCCTACGGAAAGGCTCCTCTTGATAATTACAACAACTCTTGCCTTGTCTGCGTCGATGATTGGCATTCCTCCAAGTGGACCCTCCCCTGATCGAGCCACGGGATTAATCGTATCATTGGCACCTATCACAAGAGCAACGTCAGTCTCAGGGAGTTCCGAGTTAATGTCGTCCATCTCAATGAGTTGTTCGTATGGAACGCTTGCCTCTGCCAATAGTACATTCATGTGTCCCGGCATCCTACCTGCGACTGGATGAATTCCATATGACACCTCCACTCCTTGGGACTCCAGAAGGTCTGCGAACTCCTTGACAGCATGCTGTGCCTGGCTAACGGCCATACCATAGCCAGGAATAATTACGCACTTGCTTATGCCATCACAAACCATTGCTACCTCCTCGGGATCGCTACCGACTTTGGTTCTGGTCACCGACTCACGACCACCCCCTCCGAATGACTTGAATAGAACCGCGGTGAGAGTCCTGTTCATCGCTTTGCACATTATGAATGTCAGTATTAGTCCGGCGGCTCCTACCATAGAACCAGCAATAATCAGGACATTGTTTCCTATCACGAAACCGGTGAAAGCTGCGGCAATTCCTGACATCGAATTGAGGAGGCTGACCACTACTGGCATATCAGCACCCCCAATTGGGATTACGAATAGCACGCCGAGTAGACAAGATAGTACGACTAGTGTATAGATGTAGTCGTAATTCTCAGGTTCTTGGATTGTTAGTCCGATCAGAGAAATGCAACCAATCAATATCGCGCCTTTGACAATATTCAGCCATGGAGGGCCCCAAGTAGGGAAACTGACCCATTTCCTACGACCTCTATCATCCTTTTTCGTGAAAGGGATGTAGAACCCTCCCCTGAGTTTCCCCATAGCCATGAGGCTTCCAGTAAGTGTGACCCATCCTACGATTCCGGAAAGCCCTATTGCGATCCATATGGCGTATAGCTCGACTCCTGCATCTGGGATTTCCCCCTCCTGTAGTCGCTTGAGTACTTCTGAAAGGCCCACAAGTGCAGATGCTCCTCCGCCAAACCCGTTGAATAGGGCGACCAGTTCTGGCATCTCAGTCATCTCAACAGTAGTGGCCATGATGTATCCGATAATGGTACCAAGAGCTAGCCCGGCTAATATCATCTCGAATCCGATAATTTCCTCGGAATACATCTTTACTAGTGTAACTAGAACTGCAAGAAGCATCCCATAAGCGCCAAGACGATTGCCCTGGGGAGCAGTCTTAGGACTGGAAAGTCTCTTTATGCCGATAATGAACAGAGCTGCCGATACAAGGTAACCAATGTCCCAGACAACCGGGTCGACCATCAATTGCCACCTCTCTTCTTTCCAGCAATCATCTCGAGCATCTTGTTTGTGACCATGAACCCCCCAACTACGTTGATTGTGGCCATAACCAAAGCAATGAATGCCAACCAGGAGGCAGTGCCTGGATTTCCATTGTTGAATTCGACGTTCGATAGTATCAACGCACCTACGATAGTGATGCCAGAAATGGCATTGGCTCCTGACATCAGTGGCGTATGTAGAGTGGGGGGGACTTTGCTAATCAACTCGAAACCTAGGAAAATCGCTAGAACGAAAACAGTAATACTAGCCACCAGAGTTGCGGTTGTTAGCATTAGTTAACCACCTCCAAGAGTCGGCCCTGTTTGTGGTGAATCTCACCTTGGTGACATAAAAGAACTCCACCCATCCCTGGAACGTAAAACTCGTCACCTTCCGGTGCGCCGACTAGAATAGAGTCATCGAGGTCAATGGAGATTGACTCCTGATTGACAAGTGTGGACAGGAACGTGACCATATTGTTGGAATATAGCATGCTTGCAGTAGTTGACAGTTCACCGGGGAGATTCGTCGTTCCAACAATAGTTACCCCGTTTTCTGTTATGAATACCTCGCCTGGCTTAGTCAGCTCGCAGTTGCCTCCGACATCAGCATTCATGTCTACTACAACAGATCCAGGCTTGAAAGTAGATATTGCAGAAGCTGGAACTGTGATTGGTGCGGGCCTACCAAAAATCCTAGCCGTCGTAATGATTACATCGGCATCTCTGGCCACCTCGCATACGGTATCGTTCACCTTCTGGATAAACTCCGGAGTAAGTGGCTTAGCATAACCAGATTCGTCTTCGAAGTCGTCCATTCCATCAACTTCGATGAAACGGCCCCCTACAGATTCAATCTGTTCTGCAGCAGATTTTCTCACATCTGAAGCATAGACAATGGCTCCTAATCTCTTGGCAGTGGCTATTGCCTGTAGACCGGCTACACCAGAACCCATGATGACGAACTTGGAAGGCCTTACTGTTCCAGCACTGGTAGTCATCATAGGTATCCCCCTTGGAACATGGGCTGCTCCGAGCAAAACAGCCTTGTAACCGGCGAGATTGTCTTGACTGGAGTTAACATCCATTGCTTGGGCCCTAGAAAGTCTACGTGGAATCATGTCCATACTAATTAGGGTGATTTTCTTTTCAATTGCCTGTTTAACCATGCTAGGATTTCGGAAAGGATCTGAAACGCAGACAAAAATCTGACCTTCTTTGGCATTTGAAAGGTCAGGCATTGATATTGAAACTACTATTTCGGATTCAAGGACTGAGGTTTTGTCGGATACTGTGAATCCTGCGGATTCGTATTCGTTGTCGCTGTAGTGCGATATTTCACCGGCTCCAGATTCTACAGTTAATACGAAGCCTAACTTATTCAGTTTCTTGTATGAGTTAGGAACTACGGACACACGATTCTCACCAACTGGCTCCTTAAGCACGCCAAGTCTCATTTTGTCACCCGATTTAGTAAATCATCCAATTGAGGGATGTTATTGAAGCCGTCGGCGAGAAACTTTCTCGAATTAGTTAGCCAAAAATAATCAGATATCCTATTCCAAATACTGCAACATCGCATATAGCGTGCGAGAACCAACAAACCCAAACAGATCCGTATCGGACATATAGCCAGGACCAAAATGCAGCTGCTGATAAAAGTCCGAAGCAAGCCATTACTGTTTGCCACCAAACAAATCCGAAATAGTGCAGTGCAATAGCATGATGAAGAGTGAAAAGAATGGCTGAGAGGATTATCGCTCTGGTCTCTCTTCCAAGGAGTTCTATTGACTTTATTGTTACAAACCACCTGAAAACATACTCCTCGAGTAGACTATTGAGGAATATCCAGTAAATCATAGCTGCAAGATACACTCGGAATTCCGTGAGACCCGTGCTATCCAGTTCAGAAATCATTGATTCCGTATCTACAGTATCACCGAATATAAGCCACATTACAATGATGATTATGGACATAATTATTCCTGAAATTCCTCCAACAACTAGCCCATCTCTGGAAGGGAGTGACCAAGAGGGTGAGTTTTTCTCAACTCTAAGATACCAATATGCTGGAGCCAGAAGAAGCCAAAGCTTGCATATAATGAAAAATATCTGAGAGGCGAACTCATCATCGTTATAGCTTAGCGTGAATAATATCGAAATTGTAGGAACGAAGGCAACCAGTGCTAGTGGAATTACGGAATTCTGTATGCTAGCCACATTTGAAAATAACACCTCTAGTCAATATAGTTGGTCACGGATTTGACCTATTCTTCTCCAAAGTGCTAAGACTGTAATCATTAGCCCACTGACATGGCAAATGGAGCAAGGAAGGTCGCAGTTATAGGAGCAGGAAACGTAGGAGCAACTTGTGCGTTTGTTCTTGCAGAAAGGAAGGTTGGAGAGGTAGTCCTACTGGATATCTATGAAGGATTTGCCAAGGGCAAGGCACTCGATATGAGCCAAGGAGGAGGGGTACTAAACTACGATGGCCGTGTAACAGGAACGAAGGACTATACAGATATCGCTAATTCTGATGTAGTGGTAGTTACTTCTGGATTTCCTAGGCAACCTGGGATGACAAGGGAGGATCTGATTGGAAAGAACGCAGACATAGTCTCACAGGTAGGTGAAGGCATAAGGCAGCACGCTCCCAATTCGATTGTTGTGATGGTGACGAATCCCTTGGACCTGATGACTTACCACATGCAGAAAGTAACCGGATTTGAACATAGTAGAGTAGTAGGCCAAGCAGGAATATTGGACAGTGCGAGGATGACGCACTTCATCGCACAGGCTGTCGGATGCAGTAATGAGGATGTGCAGGCAATGGTTCTGGGCGGTCATGGAGATACCATGGTCCCACTTCCAAGATACACGACGGTGAACGGAATCCCAGTGAGTCAGCTTCTGAGCGATGAAGAAGTAGAGGCAATCTGCCAAAGGACAGCCAGCGGTGGAGGAGAAATTGTGAAGTTACTGGAGAAGGGCAGTGCATTCTACGCTCCGGGAAGCGCGGCTGCAATAATGGCCGAAGCAATTCTCGAAGATAGGAAAAGGGTTCTTCCATGTAGCACTTACCTTTCGGGAGAATATGGAATGGATGACATATACATTGGAGTACCAGTAGTTCTTG